>DATMAN010000068.1 GCA_035560005.1 Burkholderiales bacterium
ATTGTTAACGCGATATCGCCCAAGCCATTCCCCAATTTTAACTATCCGCAGTGTCCCGCGCTTGGACACCAGGCGGTGCTCCGCACGGCATCAGTCCTTGTGGATGGGATCAATCCATTTGACGGTCTCGGGCCGCTCGACCGGCTCGATGTCGAGATTGACGACCACGGCTTCTCCATCGCTCCGGACCAGGACGCATTGCAGCTCCTCGTCGGGCGAGGCGTTGATCTCCTGGTGCGGGACGTATGGCGGCACGTAGATGAAGTCGCCGGGCCCCGCTTCCGCGACGAACTCCAGGCGATCGCCCCAGCGCATGCGCGCCCTGCCGCTCACCACGTAGATCACGCTCTCCACCGGGCCGTGATGGTGGGCACCGGTCTTGGCCTTCGGGTGGATGAGGACCGTGCCGGCCCACAGTTTCTCGGCGCCGGTGCGCGCATGAGTGATCGCCGCTGCCCGGTTCATCCCCGGCGTCTGCGGCGTGTTGCTGTCCAGCTCGGTGCTTCTCACGACGCGAACGCCGTGGTACTTCCACTTCGGTTCCGCATCGACTTTCATGTGCGTCCTTCCCGGGCGAGCGTTCAGGCGAATTTCAGCATGAAGAGCAGCAGCGCGGTCGGCACGATGATGTTGATCAGTGCGAGCGCGTAGTAGGCGCGCGGCCCCTTGTCGCGTGCCGTTGCGTGCAGGAACGCGGCCACGCCGGATACGGCGACCACCACGCCGCCGACGGCGTAGAGCAGCGCGAACATCTGCAATCGGCTGTGGCGCTCCATCGGCGATGCATAGCCGAGCTGCCAGGCCAGATAGACGATGAGCGCGAGGTTGCAGGCCAGCGGGACAAAGTAGACCAGCGCCTGCCGCCACTGCAATTTCAAGCCGCACCCCCATCGAGCGCCCGGCGCAGCACGCGCGCGACGTGCCATGCGGGTCGACCGGCGCCGTCGCGTATCTGATGCCGGCAACTGGTGCCGTCGGCAACGAGCAGCGCCTCGGGCGCCGCGCGTACCGCCGGCAGCAGCGCCGCCTCGGCCATCTTGCGGCTGATGGCGAAATGCTCGGCCTCGAAGCCGAAACTGCCCGCCATCCCGCAGCAGCTCGATTCGATTTCCCGCACTTGCAGCCCGGGAACCAGTGCCAGGGTCTCGCGCACCGCGCCCATCGTATCGAAGGCCTTCTGGTGGCAATGCCCGTGCAGCAGCGCCAATCGTTCGAGCCGACCGAAGGGGGCAGCGAAGGAACCCGCGCGCGCTTCGCGCGCGATGAATTCCTCGAGCAGCAAAGCGCGCGCCGCGAGCCCATCGACATCGCCCCGCGGCAGCCCGAGCACCCGATACTCGTCGCGCAGGGTCAGCAGGCACGACGGTTCGAGTCCCACGATCGCGCGCCCGCGCAGCACGTCCGGGCGCAGCGCCTCGATCATCCTGCGCGCCTCCGCGCGCGCCTCATCCACGAACCCGGCAGCCAGGAAAGTCCGTCCACAGCACAGCGGGCGTCCGGCGTCCTTCGGTTGCGCGACCCGCACCGTGCAGCCGCCCGCCCGCAGCACCGCGATGGCGTCGTGCAGGTTCTCGGGCTCGAAGTAGCGGTTGAAGGTGTCCGCGAACAGGACCACCTCCGGCCCGGCGCTCTCGCCGCTGGAGACCCTCATCGAGGGCGACGAAAAGGGCCGCAGGCTCCAGGTCGGCAGCCGACGATGGCGACTCAAGCCGAGAGTCTTGTCCAGAAGCCAGGCCATGCCCGGGATGGCGGCGCCGAGATTGAGAATCGGCGCCAGCCGGGAGAGCGCCGGCGCGTAGCGGGGCAGGAAGGCGATCAGTTTCTGGCGCGCGCTCGCGCCGCGCCGCTGCACGTACTGGTGAAGAAATTCGATCTTCATGCGCGCCATGTCGACTCCGGTGGGACATTCGCGCCGGCAGCCTTTGCAGCTCACGCACAACGCCATGGTCTGCGCCATGGCCTGCGAGGTGAGCGCCTCCCGGCCGAGCTGGCCGGAGAGCGCGAGTCGCAGGGTGTTCGCCCGGCCGCGCGTCAAGTCCTGTTCGTCGCGCGTGACGCGATAGGAGGGGCACATCGTACCGGCGTCGAACTTGCGGCAGTGACCGTTGTTGTTGCACATCTCCACCGCTGGCCCGAATCCGCCCCATTCCGACCAGTCGAGCGCGGTGCGCAGTGGCGGGACGTGATAGCCGGGCCGGTAGCGAAAGAGCGTGCGCTCGTCCATGCGTGGCGGTGCGACGATCTTTCCCGGATTCATCAGCCCGCGCGGATCGAACAGGCGCTTCACCTCGGCGAGCGCCGCCGTGAGCCGGCTGCCGAGGATGGGTTCGATCCACTCGGAACGCACCAGCCCGTCGCCGTGCTCGCCGGAATAGGCGCCCTTGAACTCGCGCACCAGGGCGCAGGCTTCTTCCGCGATCGCACGCATCTTCTGCGCACCGTCGCGGCGCATGTCCAGAACGGGGCGTACGTGCAGCGTGCCGACCGAGGCGTGGGCATACCAGGTGCCGGTGGTGCCGTGCTTCTCGAAGACCCTGCTGAGCCGCTCGGTGTACTCGGCCAGATGCTCCAGCGGCACGGCACAGTCCTCGATGAATGACACCGGCTTGCCGTCTCCCTTCATCGACATCATGATGTTCAAGCCCGCCTTGCGCACTTCCCAGACATCGCGCTGCAGCCCCGCTTCGGTGATTTCGACCACGGCTGCCGGAAGGCCGAGGTCTGCCATCAATTCGGTGAGCCGTTTCAGCCGGGAGAGCAATGTCGGCCGCTCCTCGCCCGCGAATTCGACCAGCAGGATCGCCTCGGGCTCGCCGCGGATGAAACGCTCGACGGCCGGGCGGAAGGCCGCGATGTCGCGCGCGAGCCCGAGCATCGTGCGGTCGACGAGTTCGACCGCGTCCGGATCCAGCTTCACGATGTGCGGGGTGCATTCCATGGCCCGCCGGAAGCTCGGGAAGTGCACCACGCCAAGGACCTTGTGCGCCGGCAACGGGGCGAGCTTGAGCGCGAGCCGGCGCGTCAAGGCGAGTGTGCCTTCCGAGCCGACCAGGAGGTGCGCCAGATTGTGCGCGCGGTGCGGCTGGACCATGTCGAGGTTGTATCCCTGCACTCGGCGCAGCACGGTCGGCCAGCGCCGCGCGATCTCCTCGGCCTCGCGCCGCACCACCGCGTGGATCTTCTCCACCAGCGCGCGGTAGCGGGGCGGCCCGCAGGCAACCTCTTCGCTGGGACCGAAGCGATACAACTCGCCGTCGGGCAGCCAGGCTTCGATGGCCTGCACGTTGTGCACCATGTTGCCGTAGCGAATCGAGCGGGCGCCGCAGGAGTTGTTCCCCGCCATGCCGCCCACCGTGGCCTGCGCGGAAGTGGACACGTCGACCGGAAACCAGAGACGGTCGCGGCGCAGTTGCGCATTGAGCCGGTCGAGCACCAGGCCGGGTTGCACGATCGCCTCGCGCCGCTCGATGTCGAGGTTGACGAGGCGGTCCAGGTACTTGGAGCAATCGATGACCAGGGCGGCACCGACCGTCTGGCCGCACTGCGAGGTGCCGGCGCCACGCGGCAGGACCGGGACACCTTCCTCCACGGCGATCTGCAGCGCCGCGCGCGCGGCTTCTTCGCTGCGGGGAACGACCACGCCGACCGGCTCGATCTGGTAGATCGAAGCGTCGGTGCTGTAGCGGCCGCGGGAAAAAGCGTCGAACAGCACCTCGCCGTCGACGTGTCGGCGCAGCCTGGCGGCGAGCGGGTGCGCGGCGGACCGGAGGGTGCTTCGCACCGGCACGGTCGGAGCGTTCACTGCCTGGAACTCGAGGCGGACACGCAGCCATGATACCCGACGCGATCGGCGCCACCGGCTTGAGGAGTGCCGCGGTTTCGACTAGGCTCGGCGCCATTTCTCCAGCCTCGACCGGTCCATGAGCAGCCGCCGCGGACGCCACTTCCTCCAGATCCCCGGCCCGACCAATGTTCCGGACCGCATCCTGCGGGCCATCGACCGGCCGACGATCGATCACCGCGGGCCCGAGTTCGCGCGACTCGCCCATGAAGTGCTCGACGGCCTCAAGCAGATCTTCAGGACGCGCCACCCGGTCATCGTCTATGCGGCCTCGGGCACCGGCGCCTGGGAAGCCGCGCTGGTCAACACGCTCTCGCCCGGCGACCGCGTGCTGATGGCGGAGACCGGCCATTTCGCCACCCTGTGGATGAGGCTCGCGATCCGCCTCGGGCTGCAGGTCGACTTCCTGCCGGGAGACTGGCGACGCGGTGCCGATCCGGCGGCGATCGAAGCCAGGCTCGCGCAGGACCGGGCGCACGCGATCAAGGCGGTCTGCGTGGTCCACAACGAAACTTCGACCGGTGTGACAAGCCGCGTCGCCGAGGTGCGGAAGGCCATCGACCGCGCGGGACATCCGGCGCTGTTCATGGTGGACACCATCTCCTCACTGGCCTGCATCGACTACCGACACGACGAGTGGGGCGTGGACGTCGCGGTGGGCGGCTCGCAGAAGGGGCTGATGCTGCCGCCCGGGCTTTCGTTCAATGCGACGAGCGAGCGTGCGCTCGCGGCGTCGAAGTCGGCGAAGCTGCCGCGCGCGTACTGGAGCTGGGACGAGATGCTGGCCAGCAACCGCAACGGCTTCTTTCCCTACACCCCGGCGACCAATCTGCTCTACGGGCTCAAGGAAGCGATCGCCATGCTGCTCGAGGAAGGGCTGGACCGTGTGTTCGCCCGCCATGCGCGGCTGGCGGAAGCCACCCGTCGCGCGGTGCGCGGGTGGGGGCTGGAGATCCTGTGCGTCGATGCGGAGGAATACAGCCACTCGGTCACGGCAATCCTGATGCCGCCCGGCCACGATGCCGACCGGCTGCGCGAGATCGCGCTCGAGCGCTATGACCTGTCGCTCGGCGCCGGCCTCGGCAAGCTGGCTGGGAAGGTGTTTCGCATCGGGCACCTGGGCGACTTCAACGAGCTGATGCTGGCGGGAACGCTGTGCGGCGTGGAGATGGGGCTCACGATTGCCGGCGTGCCGATTCGCCGGGAAGGCGTGGCGGCCGCGCTCGATTACCTCGGCGCTGCGCCGGCCGCGACCCAGCCGCAGGCCCCGGCGACGGCTTCCGGGCGGAGCTGATCGATGCCGCGCTGGCTGCGGCGCAATCGCACGGTGGTCGCGCTGTCGGTGGCGGAAACGATGGGCGCGATCGGCGCGCTGGAAGACGCGGAGGACCGGCGCGTGGCGATCAGTCCCGAGCAGTCCGGGCGCGGTTCCGTCACGACCGTGGCGAACTGCTTCTCCGCCAGCGTGCGCGCGCGTTGCTGCTGAAGCTCCCACACCGGCGGTTCCTGTACCTGCTCAGCGCGTTGCTGGCGGCGGAGTTCGCGATCCTCGCGCTCGCGCCTCAGGACCGCAAGGACTGGCTGCTGGAAAACGTTCTGGTCGTGCTCTTCGTCGGCTTCCTGTACGCCACCTACCGCCGGCTCACGCTGTCGCGCGTTTCCTATTTCCTGATCTTCGTCTTCCTGTCGCTGCATCTGATCGGCGCGCACTACACCTATTCGCTGGTACCTTACGATCGCTGGTTCGAGGCGATCAGCGGGCGCAGCCTGAACGAGGTGCTCGGCTGGGAGCGTAACAACTTCGACCGCGTGGTGCATTTCTCCTACGGATTGCTGCTCGCCTACCCGATCCGCGAGGTCTTTCTGCGGGTGGCGATGCTGCGCGGATTCTGGGGCTACTTCTTTCCGCTCGACATCACGATGAGCACGTCGCTGCTCTACGAGCTGATCGAGTGGGGCGCGGCGGCTGCCTTCGGTGGCGAACTGGGTCAGGCCTTTCTGGGCACCCAGGGCGATGTCTGGGACGCGCACAAGGACATGGCTCTGGCCAGCAGCGGCGCGCTCGCGGCGATGCTGGTCACTGCGGCACTGAACTATTGGGTACAGCGCGATTTCGCCGCAGAATGGCTGGAGAGCCTGCGGGTGAAGGAATCCCGCCCGCTGGGCGAGGACGAGTTCAGACGCCTGAGGGACGGGGCGCGGCCGGAGCGCTAGAAACCGAAGCCGATCGTCAGCATCGCCCCCGCGGTCCCGAAGATGATGAGCTCGCCGCCCAGCGTCTTGCCGCGAAAGCCGAGCGCCGGCAGGACGGCCGGGGCCACGCCGTAGCCGTTCAGCGGGATTCGATCCTGGTACTCGTCCTTGTATCCGTGCAGCAGGCCGGCGGTGATCTTGGCGTAGAACGCCTCACGCGTATACGGCAGCGTGTAGCGCTTGCCGACGTAGACGTATTGCGCCGGCTGGTTGAACGAATTGCGGAAGTAGGCGCCGCCGATCAGCAAGCCTTCGTCCCAGTAGCGCTCGACGTTGAGCAGGCCCTGCTGGTTGTTGTGCTCGGGTTTGGGCTCGAAGTGCCGGGTCAGCAGGCTGGTCTGGAAGTAGTAGCGCGGGTCCTCGTCCGCCGCCGAGGGTCCGGCAAGCATCAAGAAAGCGGCCGCTCCGACCGCAGCCAAAGTCTTCATGTTCGACATCCGCTGTTTGCTCCACTGCCGATGAACGCACGGACCGCGAGAAAGTCGCACCGCGCGGACCGCGCCGGGATCGGTCGATTTCGCTTTCGACCGCGCTGAGGGGGCGACGCCGGGCGATCCCGGACGGGATCGAAAGCAAGAAGCGGACAACCGCTCGTGTCGCTACGTGCCGACAGCGGAGCGCTGCGCCCCCGAGTCCGGCAGCGCGGCGCGAACCAGGCGGTCGCGCACCGCCGCCCACTCCGGCAGGTCGGGAGGCAATTCCACCACGATGAGCGGGCAACTGGCGCTGTCGAGCCGCCGCAGCAGGGCATAGAGATGTTGCGCATATTCCTCGGGCGATTCCGGCGCGACCTGCCAGAGCGCCGCGCGCGTGTCGCGCGGCCGGCCGCGCCGTGCCAGCACGGCTACGGGTGAGCGCCCGCCCTCCTTGCGCAGGAAGTTCTCGAGGTCCTCGGGATCGACCAGCCTGAGCGGCGTTCTGGGTGCGTAGTGCGAGGGCAAGGTGCCGGGCGCCCGGGGCGCCCCAGCGCCCGGCGCGCGCACCTGGACCAGCAACGCGTCCTCGATCTGCTTGGCGCTGACGCGCCCCGGACGCAGGATCGCGGGCTGCGCGCCCGACAGATCCACGATCGTGGACTCGATGCCTACCGGGCACGCGCCGCCATCGAGAATCATGTCCACCGCGGCGCCGAGATCTTCGTGTACGTGCTGCGCCGTGGTCGGACTCAGGCGCCCGAACTTGTTCGCGGAAGGCGCGGCGACCCCCCCGCCGAAGGCCTTGAGCAGGCGTTGCGCCACCGGGTGCGCGGGCACGCGCAGGCCGATCGTGTTCTGCCCGCCGGTGACGACCTCCGACACATGGGCGGCGCGCTTCAGGATCAGGGTGAGCGGACCCGGCCAGAACTTTTCCGCCAGCAGCCAGGCGCCGCGTGGAACGTCGGCGGCCCAGTGCTTGAGCGCGCTCATGTCCGCGAGGTGAACGATGAGCGGATGATCGGCGGGCCGGCCTTTCGCGGCGAAGATCTTCCTGACCGCCGCCGCGTTCGAGGCGTCGGCGCCCAATCCGTATACGGTCTCGGTCGGAAAGGCCACCAGGCCCCCGGCCCGCAGGATGGCAGCCGCTTTCTCGATCTCCTCGTCGGTTACCAAGCGCTTTGTGCCACGGAGAGTGAAAGAATGCAGGGCAACTATAGAACAGCGGCGAGAGCCGAGAAACCGAGAGCGCTCCCGCATTCGCTTCCGGCTCCTGAATCTGTCCGCGCTTCCGTGTTTCTGCGGTTGACTTGCCGGATCACGAGGTCAGCAGCCGCAAGGCCTCTTCGTACTTGGCGGCGGTCCTGGCGAGGATGTCGGGCGGCAGTGCGGGAGCCGGCGGTTTCTTGTTCCAGTGCTGCGCTTCCAGCCAGTCACGCACGAACTGCTTGTCGAACGACGGCGGGCTCGCGCCGACGCGGTATTGCGATCGCGGCCAGAATCGCGACGAGTCGGGCGTGAGCGCTTCGTCGATCAGGAAGAGCGTCCCGGCGGCATCGAGCCCGAACTCGAACTTGGTGTCGGCGATGATGATGCCGCGCCCGGCGGCATACTCCGCGGCCTCGCCATAGAGCGCGAGCGCCTTGTCGCGCACCTGAGCGGCGAGCGTCTTGCCGATTGCGCTTTCGACCTCCCGGAAGGCGATGTTCTCGTCGTGGGTGCCGGCGGCGGCTTTGGTGGACGGGGTAAAAATCGGCTGGGGCAGTTTTTCCGCCTCGCGCAAGCCGGGCGGCAGGGCGATGCCGCAGATCGATCCGGTCTTCTGGTATTCCTTCCAGCCGGATCCGGCGAGATAACCGCGCACGATGGCCTCGACGGGCAGCGGTCTGAGTCTGCGCACGACCATGGCGCGGCCCGCAACCAGATCGCGCTCCTCCGCGGCCACGACCGACTCTGGGGCGATGTCCAGCAGATGGTTGGGCAGCACGTGCGCGAGCTTGCGGAACCAGAACAACGACAGCGCGGTGAGGACGCGGCCCTTGCCGGGTACCGGCGTGGGCAGCACGACGTCGAACGCGGAGAGTCGGTCGGTCTGCACCACGAGCAGCTTGTCCTCGCCAACCGCGAAGAGATCGCGCACCTTTCCTCGATGCAGGAAAGGCAGGGACTTCAGGCGCACTTCGAGAAGGGGGCGGTCGTTCATGCGCGCTGCACCTGGCGCGGTCCACCCGGGCCGGGCGCCGCCGCGTCGCAGACGAGCAGCGATTTGATCTCGATCGCCAGCCCGAGCGCCCTTTCGAGATCCTCGTCGAGCACCGTGAAGTGACCCATCTTGCGCCCCGGCCTGGCTTCCTGCTTGCCGTACAGATGCAGCTTCGCCCGCGGATGGCGCAGTACGTGCTCCCAGCGCGGCTCGCCGGCCGCCCACAGCTCGCCCAGCAGGTTCACCATCACCGCCGGGCAGTGCATCGCGGTGTCGCCGAGCGGCAGCCCGCAGAGCACCCGGACCTGCTGCTCGAATTGCGAAGTCACGCAGGCGTCGATCGAGTAATGCCCGCTGTTGTGCGGACGGGGTGCGATCTCGTTGACCAGCAACGCGCCGTGCGCCGGCACGAAGAATTCGACGCACAGCACGCCCCGGTAGTCGAGCCGCTCGGCCACGCGGATCGCCACCGCGCGCGCCTCTTGCGCCAGTTGCGGCGCGATGCGGGCCGGGACGATCGAAACGTCGAGGATGCCGTTGGCGTGGCGGTTCTCCGCCACAGGCCAGGTTCTCACCGTGCCGTCGAATCCGCGCGCGACGATCACGCTGACCTCCTTGTCCAGCGCCAGCAAGCGCTCCAGCACGCACGGCTCGCGCTGAAGCCGCGCGAATGCGCCGGGAAGTTCGCCGCGGCCTGCCACACGGATCTGGCCCTTGCCGTCGTAGCCGAAGCGGCTGACCTTGAGCACCCCCGGCAGCAGGGCGTCGATACCGGGAGCGGTCAGATCCGATTCGCTGCGCACGACCGCGAACGGCGCGACGTCGAACCCGCTGTCGCGCAGAAAGGTCTTTTCGCGGATCCGGTCCTGCGCGATCGACACGCTGTCGGCCCCCGGGCTCACCACGCAGCTCGCCGCGAGCGTGCGCAGGCTCTCGGCCGGCACGTTCTCGAACTCCGTGGTGGCGGCCGCGCAGCGCCTGCCGAGGTCGGCGAGCGCGGAAGGGTCCAGATAATCCGCCGCAATGTGCAGGTCGGCCACGCTGCCCGCGGGGCTGTGCGCGCCGGGATCGAGCACCGCGACCTTGTAGCCCATGCTCTGCGCGGCCATGGTGAACATGCGGCCGAGCTGCCCGCCGCCGAGCAGTCCGAGCCAGGCGCCGGGTGCGATCATCGACCGACCGCCTTCGGCAACTTCATCGCCCGCACCTTGGCGCGCTGGCGGGCCCGGAACGCCGCCAGCTTGCGCGCAAGGCCCGCGTCGTACACGGCGAGCATCGCGACCGCGAACAGCGCGGCGTTGGCGGCGCCGGGCTCGCCCACCGCGAACGTGCCGACCGGCACGCCTCTGGGCATCTGCGCAATCGACAGCAGCGAGTCCAGCCCCTTGAGCGCGCGCGAAGTGACCGGCACCCCGAGCACCGGCAGCACGGTCTTCGAAGCGAGCATGCCGGGTAGATGCGCGGCGCCGCCCGCGCCGGCGATGATCGCGCGCAGCCCGCGGCGCGCTGCCTGCTCGGCGTACCGAAACATCTCGTCGGGCGTGCGGTGCGCGGACAGCACGCGCGCCTCGAAGGGCACGCCGAACTCGCGCAGCACCGCCGCCGCGTGCTGCATGACCTTCCAGTCGCTGTGGCTGCCCATCACGACGCCAACGAGGGGCTTGGGGCTGCGGATGGCGCGCGCCATGGTTCAGTGGGGCGACGTGAGCTTGAGTCCGACGATGCCGGCGACGATGAGGGCAATGCACAACAGCCGCGCCAGCTCCTTCGACTCGTTGAACAGCACGATGCCCAGCACCGCCGCACCGACCGCACCGATGCCGGTCCACACCGCGTAGCCGGTACCCACCGGAATCTCGCGCAGCGCCAGGGCGAGAAACACCACGCTGAGAATCATCGCCACCACGGTGATCGCACTGGGCCACAGCCGCGTAAAGCCGTCGGTGTACTTCAGGCCCACCGCCCAGACGATCTCCAGCAATCCGGCGAGCAAAAGCATGAGCCAGGCCATGGTCAACGCACTCCGCGCTGCGCCGGCCGCGGGAGAACCACGCAGCCGCCGCGCACGAAGGCCGCGGCGCGCAGGCCAAGATGTCGGATCAGTGCCGGCGCCATTTGCTATTTGCTCAGGGCCGGCGATGCTCGCCGACCTTCACGATCTTCATGGTGTTGGTTCCGCCCGGCGCGCCGATCGGCTCGCCGAACGTGATCACGATCAGGTCGCCTTCCTGGACCACACCGTTCTTGACCAGCTGCTCTTCGGCCTCCTGCAGCAACTGATCGCGGTCGTGGCCCTGATAGCCGATCATGAAGGGGAAGACGTCGCGGAACAGGCTCATCCGGTAGCGCGTCGAGACCTCGGGGGTGAGCGCGTAGATCGGCACCCCGGCATTCAGACGCGAGATCCATAGCGCCGTGGATCCGGACTGTGTGAGCGCGGCGATCGCCTTGACCTTCAGATGGTAGGCGGTGAACAGCGCCGCCATCGCGATCGACTGGTCGATGCGTGTGAACACGCGATTCAGAAAATCCCGGTCCAGCGTCACTTCCGCCGACTTCTCCGCCTCCAGACAGATGCGCGCCATCGCCTCTACCGTTTCCACCGGGTATTTTCCGGTGGCGGTTTCGGCGGAAAGCATGACCGCGTCGGTGCCATCGAGCACGGCGTTGGCGACGTCGGAGACCTCGGCACGGGTCGGCACCGGGCTGGAGATCATGGACTCCATCATCTGGGTCGCGGTGATCGTGAGCTTGTTGCGCTCGCGTGCCGTGCGAATCATGCGCTTCTGCAGCGCCGGCACCGCGGCATCGCCGACCTCCACCGCGAGATCGCCGCGCGCGACCATGATGCCGTCGCAGGCGGCGAGCAGATCCTCCAGCGCGTTGATCGCTTCGGCGCGTTCCATCTTGGCGATCAGCATCGCGCTGCCTCCGGCGGCGCGCATCAGCTCGCGCGCCATGTACATGTCGGCGCCGCTCTTCGGGAAGGACACCGCCACGAAGTCGGTCTTCATGGCCACCGCGGTCTTGATGTCTTCCATGTCCTTCGCGGTGAGCGCCGGCGCGGTGAGTCCGCCCCCCTGCCGGTTGATGCCCTTGTTGTTGGACAACTCGCCGCCCACGCGCACGGTGGTGACGATTTCCTCGCCGGCCACCTTCTGCACGTCAAGCACGATCCTGCCGTCGTCGAGCAACAGCACGTCGCCGCTTCGCACGTCGCGCGTAAGTTCCTTGTAATCCAGACCGACGCGCTCCTGGTCGCCTTCCTCGCAACGCGCGTCCAGGATGAAGACCTCACCCCTGGACAGCTGGATGCGCCCGTTCCTGAAACGGCCGATGCGGATCTTGGGACCCTGCAGGTCGCACATGATGCCGACCGTGCGCTCCAGCGAGCGTGCCACTTCGCGCACCGTTTGCGCGCGTGCCAGGTGTTCCTCGCGCGTGCCGTGGGAAAAGTTCATGCGCACCACGTCCACGCCTGCCGCGATCATCCGGGCGAGCACGTCGCGATCGCCGGAGGCGGGGCCGAGCGTGGCTACGATTTTCGTGCTTCGTTGCATGTCCAGCCAGACTGACCAGGAGAGGGCGCGGCGTGCGCTTTTCCTTGTGTCTGCAGGGGGGACAATCAGCCCCCGCGCTGCTCGAGGATCTCGATCGCCGGCAGCTTCTTGCCCTCGAGGAACTCGAGGAAAGCGCCGCCCGCGGTGGAGATGTAGCCGATGCGATCCGCGATCCCGAACTTGGCGATCGCCGCGACCGTGTCGCCGCCTCCGGCGATCGAGAACGCTTGCGAGTTGGCGATCGCGGCAGCCAGCGTCCGGGTGCCGGCGGAGAACTGCTCGTACTCGAAAACGCCGACCGGACCGTTCCACACGATGGTCCCCGCGCCCGAGAGCATCTCGGCGAGCTGCTTCGCGCTCCGGGGTCCGATGTCGAGGATCCGGTCGTCGTCGGCCACGTCCTTGACGTCCTTCACAGTAGCCTGCGCGGTCGCGGACAGCTCCTTCGCGCATACCACATCCACCGGCAATGGCACGTTGCCGCCGTTGGCCGCGACGGCTTCCATGACCTTGCGCGCCTCGGCCACCAGCTCGGGCTCTGCCAGCGACCTGCCGATCTTCCATCCCTTGGCCAGTAGAAACGTGTTGGCGATCCCGCCGCCGACGATCAGATGATCCACCTTCCTGGCCAGCTCGCTCAGGATGGTGAGCTTGGTCGAGACCTTGGCACCGGCCACGATGGCGATCAGCGGGCGCTTCGGAGAGGACAGGGCCTGCGTGAGCGCGTCGATCTCGGCGATCATCAGCGGACCGGCGCAGGCCACCGGCGCATATTTGGCGATGCCGTGGGTGGTGGCTTCGGCGCGGTGCGCCGTGGCGAAGGCGTCGTTGACATAGACGTCGCACAGCCTGGCCATCTTCCGGGCGAGCGCCTCGTCGTTCTTCTTTTCGCCCTTGTTGACCCGGCAATTCTCCAGCAGCACGACCTGGCCGGGCTCGACCTGCACGCCCTCCACCCACTCGGTCTTGAGCGGCACCGGCAGGCCGAGCAACTCGGAGAGGCGCGCGGCGACCGGCGCCAGTGAATCCTCGGGGCGCAATACGCCCTCGGTGGGACGGCCCAGATGCGAGGTCACCATCACCGCCGCGCCCGCGTCCAGCGCATGCCGGATGCCGGGAAGCGCGGCGCGAATGCGCGTGTCATCGGCGATCCTGCCCGCGTCGTCCAGCGGCACGTTCAGATCGGCACGGATGAACACTCGCTTGCCGCGCAGGTCGAGGTCGGTCATTCGCAGGATGGGCATCGGTGTGGCGCCTGGCTGGGCGCGGCGACAGCGCCGCGCGAATCCTACTTCGCGTTCATCAGAGCGACCGCCACGTCGAGCATGCGGTTGGAGAAGCCCCACTCGTTGTCGTACCACGAGCAGACCTTCACCAGCGCGCCATCGGAGACTTTGGTCAACGTCGCGTCGAAAATCGAGGAGGCCGGATTGTGATTGAAGTCGATCGACACCAGCGGCTCCTTGCTGTACTCGAGAATGCCCTTCAGGTCGGACTCCGATGCGTCCCTGACGGCCCGGTTCACTTCCTCGACCGAAGTCGCGCGTTTGGCGACGAAAGACAGATCCACGATCGAGACGTTGATGGTCGGTACACGGATCGCGAAACCATCGAGCCTGCCGTTGAGTTCCGGCAGCACCAGACCCACCGCCGCCGCCGCTCCGGTCTTGGTGGGAATCATCGACATCGTGGCCGAACGCGCCCGGCGCAGGTCCTTGTGATAGACATCGGTGAGCACCTGATCGTTGGTATAGGCGTGGATGGTCGTCATCAGACCGCTGGCGATGCCGATGCGGTCGTTGAGGGCCTTCGCCAGCGGCGCCAGGCAGTTGGTGGTGCAGGAAGCGTTGGAGATGACGGTATGCGAGGCCTTGAGCGTGCCGTGGTTCACGCCATAGACCACGGTGGCGTCGACGTCCTTCTCCCCGGGCGCGGAAATGATGACTTTCTTCGCGCCCGCCGAGATATGCGCGCTCGCCTTGGCCTTGCTCGTGAACAGGCCGGTGCACTCGAGCACCAGGTCCACGCCCAGTTCCTTCCAGGGCAGGTCCGCGGGATTCTTCTGCGCGCACACCCGGATGCGATCGCCGTTGACAATCAGGTAATCGCCGTCCACGGCCACACTGCCTGGAAACTTCCCGTGCGCGGTGTCGTAACGCGTGAGATGGGCGTTGATCTGCGCATCGCCGAGATCGTTGATCGCGACGATCTCCAGCGCGTGCTTCTTGCCGGCTTCGTAGTGGGCGCGAAGAATGTTGCGGCCGATGCGGCCGTACCCGTTGATCGCTGCGCGTATGGGCATATCGCCTCCAGCACGGAAAAACGGGAATTCTACACGCGACGCATTGCCCGGCGCGCTCCACAAACGGTCCCGGGTTGTCTATAGTGATCGCGCGCTGCCCGGAGGTCACAAGACCAGACAGCCCAGAACGAAACGAATCGTACCTATGGAGGAGATCCCGTGAAATCGCGTCCCATTCGCAAGACGTTGCTGTTGACCGCGTTGCTGCTGGCCGCTGGCGCGCTGCGCGCCGGCGAAGTGGAAGTGCTGCACTGGTGGACTTCCGGCGGCGAGGCGAGGTCGGTGGCCGAATTGAAGAAGATCCTGGAAAGCAAGGGCGACAAGTGGAAGGACTTCGCCGTGGCGGGCGGCGGCGGCGAGACGGCGATGACGGTGCTGAAGTCGCGAGTGGTATCGGGCAAGCCGCCCACGGCGGCCCAGGTCAAGGGTCCCGGGATCCAGGAGTGGGCGCGCGAGGGCGTGCTCGCCAACCTCGACGCGGTGGCGAGGGAAGGCCAGTGGGACAGTCTGCTGCCGCCAGTGGTCAGCAACGTCATGAAATATCAGGGGCACTATGTCGCAGTCCCGGTCAACGTGCATCGCGTGAACTGGATGTGGGCCAATCCGGCGGTGTTTCAGAAGGCCGGCGCCAAGATCCCCACCAACTGGGACGAGTTCGCGGCCGCGGCGGAGAAGATCCAGAAAGCGGGATTCATCGCCGTTGCCCACGGTGGTCAGCCCTGGCAGGACGCCACGGTGTTCGAGTCGATCGCGCTCGGCGTCGGCGGCGCCGACTGGTACCGCAAGGCGTTCGTCGACCTGGACCCCAAGGCGCTCAACAGCCCGACGATGGAAAAGGCCTTCGCCACGTTGCGCACCTTCCAGAAGTATGTCGACAAGGACGCCGCCAATCGCGACTGGAACCTCGCCACCGCGATGGTGATCAACGGCAAGGCCGCAATGCAGCTCATGGGCGACTGGGCCAAGGGCGAGTTCACCGCCGCCGGCAAGGTGCCGGGCAGGGACTATGCGTGCGTGCCGGCGCCGGGAACCCAAGGCGCCTTCACCTTCAACATCGACAGCTTCATCATGTTCAAGCAGAAGGACCAGGAAGCGCAGAAGGCCCAGGCTCACCTCGCGGCGGCCATCATGGAACCGAAGTTCCAGGAAGTGTTCAACCTGAACAAGGGCTCGATCCCGGTGCGCATGGGCATGGACCTCTCGAAGTTTGACCAGTGCGCCAAGGACTCGGCGGCCGAATTCTCGGCGGCGGCCAAGAACAACCGCCTGGTGCCGAGCTGGGCGCACGAGATGGCGATGCCGCCCGCCAACAAGGGGGCGATGTTCGACGTGGTCACCGCGTTCATGAACACGCCCTCCATGACGCCGAAGATGGCCGCCGAGCGCATGGCCGCGGCAGGCAAGAAATAGGCGAACAGGCTCCGCTGCGGGGACGGCCCGGCACCGTCCCCGCGATGCAGCGAAATCTTCTCGATCGCGCGGGACCATGAATGCCTCAGCCGCCCGGGCGGCGGCGCCGCCGGCCCGGCCGCGGTTCAGGGACGCCACCGACGTCGTGCTGCCCAAGATCGTCCTGGGACCGACGCTGCTGTGCGCGCTGATCTTCATCTACGGGTTCATCCTGTGGACGGCGTGGCTGTCCTTCACCGAATCGCGCCTGCTGCCGCGCTACGACTTCGCGGGACTCGTTCAGTACATCGCGCTGTTCGAGAACGAGCGCTGGTGGACCGCGCTCAGGAACCTTGCGGTGTTCGGCAGCCTGTTCATCGCCGTGTGTCTCGGCACGGGACTGCTGCTGGCGATTCTGCTCGATCAGCGCATCCGTGCGGAAGGCTTCCTGCGCGCCGTGTATCTCTATCCGATGGCGCTGTCTTTCATCGTGACCGGAACCGCGTGGCGCTGGATCCTCAATCCCGGTCTCGGATTCCAGCATCTGATGCGAAGCTGGGGGTTCGAGGATTTCACCTTCGACTGGATCGTCACGCCCGGCATGTCGATCTACACGGTCGTGATCGCCGGCGCCTGGCAGTCCACCGGATTCGTGATGGCGCTGTTTCTGGCCGGGCTGCGCGGCGTGGACGAGTCCATTATCAAGGCCGCTCAGGTCGATGGGGCCGGACTGGTGCGCATCTACACGCGCATCATCATTCCTTCGCTGCGCCCGGTGTTTTTCAGCGCACTCATCATCCTGGCGCACATCGCGATCAAAAGCTTCGATCTGGTGATGGCTCTGACCGGCGGAGGACCGGGCTTTTCCTCCGACCTGCCGGCGACGTTCATGTACACCTTCGCCTTCAATCGCAATCAGATCGGACTCGGCGCGGCGAGCGCGATGATGATGCTCATCACGGTGGTGGCGGTGATCGTGCCCCTGATGTATTCCGAGACGCGCAGGACGCACCGTGGCTGACACGTATCGCGAACGCGTAGCCGGCCCCCGGCTGCTCGGGCGTGTGGTCGTCTACACGCTGCTGATCCTGTTCGCGCTGTACTACCTGATGCCGCTGTTCGTGATGATCACGACATCGCTCAAGACGCTGGACGACATCCGCGCCGGCAACCTGGTCGCACTGCCGCGGGAGATCACCTTCGAAGCCTGGGCCAAGGCCTGGGCCAGCGCCTGCACCGGCGTGGACTGCGACGGGTTGAAAGGCAACTTCTGGAACTCGGTGAGCTTTGTCGTCCCGGCGGTGGTGATCTCGACGCTGATCGGCGCGCTCAACGGCTACGTGCTCACCAAGTGGCGCTTTCGCGGAAGCGACCTCTTCTTCACCCTGCTGCTCCTGGGCTGCTTCATTCCGTTCCAGGTGGTGCTCCTGCCGATGGCCCAGACGCTGGGTTACCTCGGTATCGCCAACTCCATTACCGGCCTGATCTTCGTGCACGTGGTCTACGGGCTGGCGTTCACGACGCTGTTCTTCCGCAACTTCTACGTCACGGTTCCCGACGACATGGTGAAAGCCGCGCGCATCGACGGAGCCGGCTTCTTCACCACGTTCTGGCGCATCATCCTGCCGCTGTCGCCGCCGATCGTCGTGGTGTGCGTGATCTGGCAGTTCACCCAGATCTGGAACGATTTCCTGTTCGGGGTCGTGTTCTCCTCGGGGCAAAGACAGCCCATCACGGTGGCGCTCAACAACCTGGTCAACACCTCCACCGGGGTGAAGGAGTACAACGTCGACATGGCCGCGGCGATCATCGCCGGGCTCCCGACGCTGTTCGTCTATCTGGTCGCCGGCAAGTACTTCGTGCGCGGGCTCACCGCCGGCGCGATCAAGGGGTAGGACGTCTCATGGCCGCGCTGTCCATCCGCAACGTGCACAAGGCATTCGGTCCGGTCCGGGTGCTCAAAGGGATCAACCTCGAAGTCGAGTCCGGCGAATTCCTGATCCTGGTGGGCCCTTCGGGGTGCGGCAAGTCCACGCTGCTCAACATGATCGCCGGCCTGGACACCGTGACCGCGGGAGAGATCTGGATCGGAGGCAAGCTGGTGAACAAGCTCTCGCCCAAAGACCGCGACATCGCGATGGTATTCCAGTCCTACGCGCTGTATCCGACGATGAACGTGCGCCAGAACATCTCCTTCGGCCTCGAAATGAGAAAGGTGCCCAAGGAGGAGCAGCGACGCATCGTCGAGAAGGTTGCGAAGATCCTCCAGATCGAGCATCTGCTCGAACGCAAGCCGTCGCAGCTCTCCGGCGGCCAGCGCCAGCGCGTGGCGATGGGACGCGCGATTGCGCGCGACCCGCAGTTGTTCCTGTTCGACGAGCCCCTGTCCAACCTCGACGCCAAGCTGCGGGTGGAAATGCGCATGGAGATCAAGCTGCTGCACGAAAAGCTGCGCGCCACCATCGTCTACGTAACCCACGACCAGATCGAAGCGATGACCCTGGGCAGCAAGATCGCCGTCATGAAGGAGGGGGAGATCCGCCAGATCGGCACGCCGCAAGAGGTCTACGACGATCCCGCCGATCAGTTCGTGGCAGGGTTCATCGGCTCTCCGTCGATGAATTTCCTGCCCACTCGCGTCATCGAGCGCGACGGCGGGCTGGGACTGGAAATGCGCGGCAGCGCGGGCGACTTCGTGCTTCCCGTGCACCGGCAGGCCGGGAAGCTGCGCGCCTGGGTCGGCAAGGAGGTCGTGCTCGGCATACGGCCCGAGCAGATCACCGACGTGCAGCAGTCGCGCGCCGATGGCGAGGTGCATCGCCAGCGCCTCAAGCTCGAACTCACCGAACCAACCGGTCCGGACACCCTCGCCTTCGTGCGGCTGAACGAGGTCAACGTCTGCTGCCGCGTGCGCCCGGATCAGTGCGCGCCAGCCGGACAGGTGATGGAGTTGCTGTTCGACCTGTCCAAGGCGGTGTTCTTCGAGCCCGGCTCCGAGAAACGGATCGCCTGAGGCGCAGCGTCCACCTCGCCTGCCGCACGGCGCGCCAGCTGTGAGGAGCCGGATTGGCGGAGCCACCTTCTACGGAAGCGTGATGTCGTCGTCGCGCGGGCGATGGCGTGCATAGCGGATCTTCAGCGCGATGATGGTCAGCGCCAGGACCAGGGTGACGACATTGGCCAGAATGATCGGCAGCGATCCGATCAGCAGGCCGTAGACGAGCCACAGCGCGACTCCGGTCGAAAAGATCAGAAACGTGCGCAACGACACGTCGCGCCCCGACCGGGTGGCGTAGATCTTCAGCAGCTGCGGAACGAAGGCGAGCGTGGTGAGTATCCCGGCCGCCAGGCCGATCCATTCGATGTAACGCGGATTCATTCTCCGCCGTCGAACACGCTGGCCAGTCCGCGCAGGGCCAGCGTCTGAGCCAGGATCACGTACGTCGGAATGGCGCGCAGGTACGCGCTGAAGCGGCCTTTGCATTCGAAGCGCGCGCGAAACGGCGAACGCCCGAAGTAGTCCCCCAGCTTGGGAACGATGCCACCGCCGATGTAGAGGCCGCCGCGCGCCCCCAAGGTGACGGCGAGATTGGCCGCGGCGGTTCCGAGCATGGCGCAGAACATCTCCAGAGTCTGCACGCAACGCGCCTCGCCGCCCCCCAGCGCCTGCCGGGTGATCTGCGCCGGGTCGGCGAAAGCCGGCCGCGCCCCGTCGAGCTCGCACAGCGCGCAATAGAGATTGAGCAGCCCGGGACCGCTCACCAGGCGCTCGGTCGACACGTGCTCGCCGAAACGCCGGCGCAGAACCCGCAGCACGGCGTCTTCGCGTTCGCTCATCGGACTGAAGGCGGTGTGTCCGCCTTCGCCTTGGATGGCGAGCCAGCGGCGCCCGTGCGGCAGCAGACCCGATACCCCCAGCCCGGTGCCGGCGCCGATGACGCCGATCGCCGCGCCGGGCACGGGCGCGCCGGCACCGATCTGCTGCTTTTCGGTGTCCTTCAGCAACGGCACGCCAAGCGCGAGCGCGGTGAAATCGTTGATCACTTCGAAGCGCCGCAGCGCCAGGGCCCGGCGCGTCGCCTCGATGGAGAAACCCCAAGGACCATTGGTGAGCCGAACGAAGTCGCCGGTGATCCCGGTGGCCACGTCGAATGCCGCTTCATGGACGACAGGGCAGCCTGCGTCGGCGAGATAGCGACGCACGGCTTCCACCGGGCCGGGAAAATCGGCGCACAGCAAAGTGCGCTCGTGCTGCGGCTCGATGCTGCCCGCCGCCACCAGCGCAAAGCGCACGTGCGTGCCGCCGACATCAGCGACGAGCCGGGGAGGTGGCTCGGTCATGACCAGGCCACGCCGATGCGCTAAGCCCCGAGCACGCTGTGCACCGCAGCCGCCACGGCCTCGGCGGTGAAACCGAAATGCTTGAACAGCTCGCCGGCCGGGGCCGACTCGCCGAAGCGGTCGATGCCGACCACCGCACCCTTCAGACCCACGTACTTACGCCAGAAATCGGTCACGCCTGCCTCCACGGCCACGCGCGGCAGGCCGACGGGCAGCACGGCCGCACGATACGCCGCGTCCTGGCGGTCGAAGACGCTGGTACACGGCATCGATACCACGCGCACCGCGACCCCTTGCTGCGCCAGCAGTTGGCGCGCCTCCATGGCCAGTGCCACTTCGGAGCCGGTCGCGATGATGATCGCCTGCGGCCGTTCGGCATCCGCAAGCACGTAACCGCCGCGCCGAATGACTTTGAGCTGCTCCGGCGAACGGGCCTGATGCGGGACGTTCTGGCGCGTGAGTAGCAGACTGGTGGGCCCGTCGCGGCGTTCGATGGCGGCAATCCACGCCGCCGCGGTCTCCACCGCGTCGCACGGACGCCAGACGTCCATGTGGGGGATGTAACGCAAGCTCGCCGCGTGCTCGACCGGCTGGTGGGTGGGGCCATCCTCGCCCAGCCCGATCGAGTCATGGGTAAAAACGAAGATGCTGCCGACTTTCATCAGCGCCGCCAGCCGCAGCGCGCTGCGCGCGTAATCGGAGAACACGAGAAACGTCCCGGCATAGGGGATGAATCCGCCGTGCAGGGCGAACCCGTTCACCGCCGCGGCCATGGCGAACTCGCGCACTCCGTAGAAGACGTAGTTGCCGCCGGCTTCGCGCGTCACCGGCCTGGAACCGGACCACATGGTCAGGTTCGAGCCTGCGAGGTCGGCCGAGCCGCCGATTAGCTCCGGAAGCGCCGGCCCGAACGCCTCGAGCGCGTTCTGCGATGCCTTGCGCGTGGCGATCTTCTCCGCCTTCTGGCCCAGGTTGGCGAGCAACGCCTGGGCACGTTCATTCCAGTCCGGCGGCAGCCGGCCGTGCATGCGGCGCGTCAGTTCCTCGGCTTCCTGCGGATAGCGGCGCGAATAGGCGCGCAGCTTCTCGTTCCACTGCGCTTCGAGCTGGGCTCCGCGGCCGCGTGCGTCCCAGGCCCGGTAGATTTCCTCCGGAATCGCGAACGGCGGATGGTGCCAGCCCAGGGCCGCGCGCGCTGCGGCGACCTCCTCCTCGCCAAGGGGCGCACCGTGGGCCGCGCCGGTGTTCTGCTTGTTGGGCGCGCCCTTGGCGATCACCGTCTTGCAGCACACCAGCGAGGGTTTATCAGTGACCGATCGAGCCTCGCGAATGGCGCGGTCCACCGCGTCGAAGTCGTGCCCGTCCACGCCGTCGATGACGTGCCAGCCGTAGGCCTCGAAACGCTTGTGGGTCTCGTCCGAGAACCACAGGCTGATATGCGCCTTCTCGGAGTCGATGGAAATGCCGTTGTCGTCGTAGATCACGATGAGCTTGCCCAGTCCGAGCACGCCGGCGAGCGAACAGGCTTCGTGCGAGATGCCCTCCATCAGGCAGCCGTCGCCCGCAAAGACATATGTATGGTGATCGACGATGTCGAAGCCCGGCCGGTTGAAGCGGGCGGCGAGCAGCTTTTCGGCCAGCGCCAGACCCACGGCATTGGCCAGCCCCTGGCCCAGTGGTCCGGTGGTAGTCTCCACGCCCGGCGTCACGCCGTACTCGGGATGACCGGGCGTTCGGGAGTGCAGTTGCCGGAACTGGCGCAACTCCTCGATCGGCAGGTCGTAGCCGGTGAGGTGCAGCACCGCGTAGAGCAGCATTGAGCCGTGACCGTTGGAGAGCACGAAGCGGTCGCGGTTGAACCATTGCGGATTGGTCGGATTGAAGCGCAGGTGATGGCGCCACAGGACCTCGGCAATGTCGGCCATCCCCATGGGCATGCCGGGATGTCCGGAGTTCGCCTTCTGCACCGCGTCCATCGCCAGCGCGCGAATGGCATTTGCCAGTTCGAGTCTTGTCGCCATTGCCTGCCCTGAGAGGAGGAACACAAGGACCCCGCGAGCGGGATCGCAGTGTCCGCGATTCTAGCGCAGCAGCGCTGGCAGACCCCCGCGATGCCGAGGCGGCAGGACCTGGAACCTAATCGTCGCTGCGCCGGGGCAGCTTCACGCCGAGTTGCCTCAGCTTGCGGTACAGATGCGTGCGCTCCATGCCCACCCTGGCCGCCACGCGACTGATGTTGCCGCCTTCGCGCCCGAGGTGGTATTCGAAGTAGATGCGCTCGAATGCGTCGCGCGCCTCGCGCAGTTCGCGGTCCAGCGGCAGAGACAGCGCGGCGCTGGGCAGCGGCGCCTCCAGCGTGGCCAGCGCATGCGTTACATCGGCGAGGCCGATCTCGGCGCCGCTGGCAAGTTGAGCGCAGGTCTTGACGACGCTTTCGAGCTGCACCAGGTTGCCGGGCCAGTGGTAGTTGCGCAGCGCGTTCAGCGCCGCTGTGTTGAAGCTGCGGGGCGGCGATTCCTTGGCCTCCACGACCCGCGCAAGGATCAGGCTGGCGAGTTCTGGCACGTCTTCGGCGCGCTCGCGCAGGCTGGGAACGCGCACGATGAGTCCGGCGAGCACTGCATAGAGCCGCGGATCGAACTCGCCGGCCGCGATGCGATCCGGCAGCGACGCCGAGGTGGCCGAGAGCACGCGCACCGCGGCTTGCTCCAGCCGACCCATCTCCTGCAGCAGGCGCAGTTGCGTTTCGCGATCGAGTTCGTGCACAGCGCGCAAGAACAGCACGCCTTCCGCGGCGCGCTGCGGCAGCGTCTCGGCCTCCGCGAGCAGCCTCGCCCCATCCTCCGGAGCGACCCACGGCGTGTTGGGCGCGTGCAGGTGACGCGCGCACAGTTCCGCCCCGGCCCCCGGCTCGGCCACGAACAGCACCGAGGTGCGCAACCCCTTCAACCGCTCTAGCTGGGAGCGCAGCCTTTCCACCGCCAGCGATTTGCCCACTATGACCAGCGCCGGTGCCACCGGGCCGCGAGTGGCGCCCTGCCGCAAGGCCGAACCCACGGTCGCCAGCAGCTTCTGCAATGCGATCGGTTTTTCCAGAAAGGCGTAGGCGCCGATGCGGGTCGCTTCCACGGCGGTATCGATGGTGCCGTGGCCGGACATCATGACCACGGGCATGGTGAGCTGGCCGGTGGCGGCCCATTCCTTGAGCAAGGTCACGCCATCGGTGTCCGGCATCCAGATATCAAGCAGCACGAGATCGGGCCGCGAGCGCGAGCGCAACTGGCGAGCTTCCTGAGCATTCTGCGCCAGTCGCACCTGGTGACCTTCGTCACGCAGGATCTCGGAGAGCAGCTCGCGGATGCCGACTTCGTCGTCGACGACCAGGATCTGGCTCACTGGTTGATCGCCTTGGGCGCGCTCGGCGCTATGGCCGAGGCGCGCGGCAGCACGATTTCGACGCACGCCCCGCCGCGGGCGGAGTTGGCGACCGAAATCGTCCCATTGTGTTCCTCGACGATCTTCTTGACGATCGCCAGCCCCAGGCCGGTGCCCTTGGTCTTGGTCGTCACGTAGGGCTCGAACAGGCGGCCGATCAGCGCTTCGGGAAAGCCGGGGCCGTTGTCGATCACGCTTACGCGCACCCCGCCCTCGATCGCCTGGGTGCGCACCGTCACCCGCGGCACGGAGCTGCCGACGACCGCGTGTTCCGCGTTCTGCAGCAGGTTGTGGATCACCTGCCGCAGCTTGCCGGAGTCGCCAGCCACGGAAGGCAAACCCGGCTCCAAGTCGGGCACGAGCTGCATGCGCGAAGCGGCATACAGGTCGAGCACCTCGCGGATCAGCAGGTTCAGATCCACCGGCCGCAGGTCCGGCTCGGGGGAGCGGGCGTAAAGGCTGAAGGCGTCCACCATGCCCTTGAGCGCGGCCACCTGGTTCACGATCGTCTGTGTCAGGCGGCGCAGCAAGTCGGCTTCGGCAGCTTCGAGCCGACCCGCGAGACGGTGCTCGATGCGTTCCGCCGAAAGCTGAATGGGCGTCAACGGATTCTTGATCTCGTGCGCCAGCCGGCGAGCCACCTCGCCCCATGCGGCATAGCGTTGTGCCTGCAGCAGATGCGTGATGTCGTCGAACACCACCACGCAGCCCAGTTCTCCGTCGGACGCAAGGCTCGATCCACGCAGCAGCAGGACCTGCTTGCCGGTTTGCGTGTGGACTTCGATCTGCTGCTCCCAGGAACCGCCGCGCGAGCGCGCAAACAGCGCCTGCGCGGCGCGCCCCACCCTGGCCAGGCGCGGTGCAGCGCTGTCCCACTGCTCGGCCACGGTGCCGACCAGCGATCCGAGTTCCATGCCCAGAATGCGCTCGGCGCTGCGGTTGGCGGCGCGCAGCCGGAATTGCGCGTCGAACGAGATGACGCCGGCCGACAGATTGGCGAGCACGCCCTCGAGGTAGGCCTTGGCGGCGGCGAGTTCGTCGCGATGGCGTTGCGCAGCGGCCTGCGCTTCAGCGAGCTGGCGCGTCATGGCGTTGAACGACTCGGTGAGCACGCCCAGTTCGTCGTGGGCGCGCACCGGTGAACGCTGACTGAAGTCGCCCTGCGCCACCGCGCGCGTGCCGGCGGCCAGGAATCCAAGCGGAGCCGAAAGTCTCTCGCTGAACATGATCGCGAGCAGCAACGCCGAGAGCAGCGCCAGCCCCAGCGAAAGAGTGAGCGTCAAGGTGTACAGGCGCTTCAGTCCGCCGCGCGAGAACGACAGCTCCTGGTAGTCCCGATAGGCTTCCTGCACCATGGCCGCGTCGCGCGCCAGTTGCGGGGCAACCGGGTGCATCAGCTGCAGCGCCAGTGTGCGACCCGCGCGATCGTTGACCGGTACGACCACCCGCAGGTGCAACTCACCCGGACCCGCTTCTTCGATTGCCGAATACGGTCGCTGCATGCGCACCTGCCGCAGCACCGTGGGCGATGGCAGCCTGGGCATCAACTCCTTGGGATCCACGCTGGAAAAGGCGAGGATGGTGCCGTCGCCCGCGAGCAGGGCCGCCTGGTGCGCCGCGGCTTGCTCGCGCAGAAGATCCAGCGCCGCCACCTGCCTGGCGCCGCCCTGATCGGCGAGCGCTAACGCCATCGTGTCGGCCTTGGCGCGCAGTTCGCGCAGCCGCGCCTCCAGCGTAAGGCGCCCGAGGCTCAAGCCGCCTTCGAGCGCCTTGTCGACCCGGACATCGAACCAGGATTCGATGGAACGCGCCAGGAACTGCACTGAGACCGCGTACACCAGCACGCCGGGCAAGACGGCGACCAGGGAGAACAGCAACGTTAGCCGCAGCGTCAGCTTGGAGCCGAAGACGCGCGCGCGCACCCGCCGCCGCAGCACCAGGAGCTGATAACCCACGAGCAGCATCAGCACCACCATCATCGCCACGCCGAGCCCGAGCAGCAGCGGCAGATCCTCCGCGAACAGGCTCGTGTTGGCGCTGGCGGTCGACAGCAGATAGAGCATCGACGCACCCAGCCCGAGCGCGACCGCAGCCAGCAGACGCATGCCTCGTGTCATGAGCAGCCGGCGCAACCGGCGCACGCTCTCCTTCATGGCGTCAAGGTCCAGCGATACCATTCGGAGGCGAGGCTCCAATCACGCGACGCCAACGCGTCGATCTGGAACGGCTTGGGCAGCTGCTTGGTGTCCAGCGCCATGCGGATCTGGGCCTCGTAGACCCTGCCGCTGACCAGCGCGTCGGTGTCGAGCACCCGCCGCCGGCTGAAGCGACCCAGCAGCGCGAGCGCTTCTTCCAGCGTATCGAAGCTCTGGTGAAGCGAGTCGATACTCAGCCGGTACTGGCGCGTGAGCGCGTTGTAGGCCAGGCGATAGCGCTGCTCGTGGGCAACGATGCGACGGTTCCACAGGTACAGGGTATACCAGCGCGGATAGATGACCTCGAACTGCACGACGAAATGCAGAGCCACGCCGCGAACCAGCGCCTCCTCGAGCGTCGAGTTCAGCTCGACTTCGAAGTTCGCCGAAAGATAGTACTCGCCTGCATTGGCGACGAGTTCCGCGGACTTGACGTGAATACCTTGCCCGGCCGAATTGAACGACCACAACAGCGCCAGCACACCGAGCAGCCGAGGCAGGTCAGGCCTTTTCCAGTAGGGCGTGAAAGAAACCATCGTGCTCTTCAGTGGGGAGCAGCAGTCCGCCGCCGGCGCAGGCGGGGGGAAGGAGGCGGGCGTCGGGATGCCGCGCCGTGAAACCCTCGATCTGCGTCTGACTCTCCTCTCTGAAGATCGAGCAGGTGACGTAGAGCAATTTACCACCGGGGCGCACGACCTGCCACAACGCGTCCAGCAGCGCGGACTGTTGCGCGCAGAAGCGCGCAATGTCGTCCGGGCGCCTCAACCACTTGATGTCGGGATGACGGCGCACTACTCCGGAGGCCGAGCAGGGCGCATCGAGCAGGACCCGGTCGTACGGCCTGCCATCCCACCACTGCGCCGGCGCCGCCGCGTCGGCTACGCGAACTTGCGCCGCAAGGCCCAGGCGGGAAAGATTCTCTTCGATGCGCGCCGCGCGCAGCGGATCGCGATCCAGCGCGAGGAGATCGATGTCGGCGAGCTCCAGCAGATGCGCAGCCTTGCCTCCCGGCGCGGCACAGGCATCCAGCACGCGCATCCCGGCGCGCGCTTGGAGCATGGGCGCCGCAAGCTGGGCGCCGGCGTCCTGCACCGAGACCTCGCCTGCGCTGAAGCCGGGCAACCCCTCAACTGGCACCGGCTGCGCCAGAATCACGCCCGATTCCCCAACCGGTCTGGCATCCATCGATGCGGCCTTGAGCTTTCTCAGGTAGTCCTCGCGCGAGATGCGGCGGCGGTTCACGCGCAGGCTCATGGGCGGTTGTGTATTTCCAAGCTCGAGTACGGCGGCGGCCGCAGCGCCGAGTTCCTGCTGCAGGCGCTCGATCCACCAGCCCGGGTAGGACCAGCGTGCTTGCGGGTCCTGTTGCGCGGAGGCGCGGATCTGCGCGCAGCGGCGCTGGTAGGCGCGCAAGATGGCGTTCGCGAAACGCTTTTGTGCGGCACCCCCGAGCGCGCCCGCGCATTGCACGGCTTGATCGACCACTGCGTAAGGCGCTTCCGGTGTGTACTCCAGCTGATAGAGCGCGACGTAGAGCAGGGCCGACAATCGTGCATCCTTCGGCGGGTAGGGCGCCAGCATCGCCAAGGCGAAACGCAGGTAGCCGAGCTGACGCAGCGTGCCGTAGGAAAGCGCGCGTGCGGCCCGGCGCTCAGCATTGGCACCGAGCGTGGTCTCCGCGTCTTCCAACGCAACCGACAGGTTGCGCCCGGCGAGCACGCCCGCGACAGCTTCTGCGGCTAGGCGTTGCGCATTGAACACGATCGCTCAAGCACCCAAACGCATTCCCGGCGCGAGCCGGTGACCGCGCAGGAACTCCTGGGCCCGCAGGCGTCGGCCCCCTGCTCGCTGCAGTTCGCTGATCGCCAAGGCGTCGGTCCCACAGGCGACGACGATTCCTCGCTCGTCGAGCGAGACGATCTGTCCCCCGGTTGCGCCAGCGGGCAGGGAGGCCAACTGCGCCGACCAGATCTTGATCCGCTCGCCGTTGAGCGTGGTTTGCGCGCCGGGAACCGGATTGAAGGCGCGTATCAGGCGTTCGATGGATTGCGCCGCACAGCTCCAGTCGATGATGGCTTCTTCGTTGGCGATCCTCGGTGCATAGGTCGCACCGAGCGCCGCTTGCGGGCGCGGCTCGATCCGGCCGGCCTCGATATCCTCCAGCGTCCGGATCAGAAGTCGGGCGCCCAGCGCCGCAAGCCGGTCGTGCAGCGTACCCGCCGTGTCCCGCGAGCTGATCGCTACCCGCTCGGACAGATACACGGGGCCGGTGTCAAGACCGGCGTCCATGCGCATGATGCACACGCCGGTCTCGGAATCGCCCGCGAGCAGCGCGCGTTGAATCGGTGCCGCACCGCGCCAGCGCGGCAGCAACGAAGCGTGGACGTTGATGCAGCCGCGGACAAAGAGATCGAGAACGGCTTGCGGCAGGATTTTGCCGTACGCCACCACCACCATGGCGTCGGCACCTGAGGCGCGCAGGCGCGCCAGCGCCGTTTCGTCTTTCAGCGTCGGAGGCTGGAACAGCTCGAGCCCGTGGCCTCGCGCGAGCGCTTTGACTTCGCTGATGGTCTGGGTCATCCCCCGACCGGCAGGTCGATCCGGTTGAGTAAGCACCAACACTATTTCGTGGCGGCTGGCGATCAACGCCTGTAGGGCGACCGCGGCGAAGCCAGGCGTTCCGGCAAACACCAAGCGCATCGCTAGAGGGGCCGCGCCGCGCTCAAAGGACTACGCGCTCCGCCTTCCTGAGCTTCTTGACGATGCGTTCGCGCTTGAGCGGCGAGAGGTATTCGACGAAGACCTTGCCGGCAAGATGATCCATCTCGTGCTGGATGCAGATCGCCAGCAGCCCGGACGCCTCCATTTCGAACGACCGGCCTTGCTGGTCGAGTGCACGCACGCGTACCCACTCCGCGCGCGTGACTGTCTCGAATACACCCGGCACGGACAGGCAGCCTTCCTCGCACTCGGTCTGCCCACGTGATTCCAGGATTTCGGGGTTGATCAGCACCAGCAGGCGATCCTTGGTTTGCGAGATGTCGATCACGATCACCCGCAGATGGACATCGATCTGGGTGGCAGCCAGCCCGATACCTGGCGCCGCATACATCGTTTCGGCCATGTCCGCGACCAGCGCGCGAATCTCGTCGTTGACTTCGCGCACCGGTGCCGCGACTTTGCGCAGTCGCGGATCGGGATAGCGAAGGATAGGGCGCAATGCCATAAATGCTTGCTAATTTAATAGACTATATGCAGAATTTAAACCAAAGTATTTGATTGCTGCGGGAACCGCAGTTCGTCACGCACGATGACGCGCCATCGGCGCAACCAAGAAACGGGGGCCTAGGATGGGCAAGAACATTATATCGGCGGCACTGGCTGTGCTCTGCATCTCGTTCGCCGCAGCACAGGACCAAGTGACGCCGGACAGCGAACCGATGCAGGCGGCGCCGCAGGAGGCTCCCGCGCTGGTCGAAAGCCCGCCTTCGCGATACGTCGTGGTGAAGGGCGACACTCTGTGGGGCATTGCCACGCGTTTCCTGCGCGATCCATGGCGCTGGCCCGATATCTGGGGGCTGAACCGGGACCAGATCAAGAACCCGCACTGGATCTACCCGGGCGACGTCATCGTTCTTGACCTGTCGGGCGCCACCCCGCGGCTGCGCTTCGAAGGCGACGGCGACTGGCAACTGCTCGTCACGCGGCTGCGGCCGCGCATACGCACTCAAGGTCTGCCGCCCTCGGCGATCCCGAGCATTCCGGCGGCCAATCTCAACGCCTTCCTGACCCGGCCGCTGATCGTGGCGCCGCACGAGCTCGCTTCCGCGCCGCGGATCATCGCAGCGCAGGAGACACGCGTTGTCCTCGGGCCCGGCGACACGGCCTATGCCCAGGGTCTCGTGCCATCGAAGGGCACACGCTATCACGTCATTCGACCGGGACGGCGCTTCGTCGATCCTGACACCCGGGAGTTGCTGGGCCTCGAAGCCCAGTACCTCGGCGAAGCAGGCGTGCAGGAGTTCGGCGAAGTGAGCACTCTAAAGATCGTGGGCGCCGTGCAGGAGATCGCACCGGGCGATCTGCTGGTCGACGCTCCGCCGACGAGCGCCGATCCCTACATGCCGCGAGCACCGCAGAGCATGGTGAGAGGAAAGATCATCGCCGGACCGAGCGACGCCGTCTCCGAGATCGGACCGCAATCGGTCGTGGTGCTCAATCGCGGCGCGCGCGACGGCCTCGAACTGGGCCATGTCCTGGCCATCCTGCGCGCCGGCGAGCGAGTGCAGCCGGCCGGGGCAACCAATGCCAGGGCGCGGGTGAAATTGCCGGACGAGCGCTACGGGATCGTCTTCGTGTTCCGGGTGTTCGACCGTCTGTCCTATGCGTTGGTGATGAATACCACTCGCCCCGTGCACGTCAACGACATCATCCGGACGCCCTAGAGTCAGCGGTCTTGCGGAGCATGCTCACGTGACGGAAACCGAGGCGTGGCTGCGCCTCGGACTCGTCTCGGGCGTGGGCCCGGTAGCCTTCCGCCAACTGCTATCCACGTTCGGCGAGCCCGAAGCGGCGCTTGGCGTCGGCGCTGGCGAGCTGCGCCACCTGGTCGGCGAAGAACTGGCGAGCGCCATCGCGCGCGGTCCCGATCCAGCGCTGCTCGATGCGACCCTGCAATGGCTGACCGTCCCGGGGCATCGACTGCTCACTTGGGCGGACGCCGATTACCCTAGACGACTGCTGGAAATCGCCGATCCGCCTCCGCTGCTGTTCGCAAAGGGTCAGTCATCGCTGCTGTCCCGCGCCGCGATCGCGATCGTGGGCAGCCGCAACGCAACCGCGTCGGGAGCCGCCAACGCCGAGGCATTCGCCCGCGAGCTGGCCGACAGCGGACTTACCATAATCAGCGGGCTTGCACTGGGCATCGACGCAGCCGCGCACCGGGGCGGACTGAGTGGCGCTGCCAGTTCCATCGCGGTGGTCGGCACGGGCCTGGACATCGTTTATCCAGCGGGCAACCGCGTGCTCGCGCACCAGATCGCCGAGCGTGGTCTGCTGTTGTCCGAGCTGCCGCTGGGAACCAAACCGCTCGCGGGAAACTTTCCGCGCCGCAACCGCCTCATCAGCGGCCTGGCGCAGGGGGTTCTGATCGTGGAGGCCGCCCTGCACAGCGGCTCGCTCATCACGGCGCGCTTCGCGCTGGAACAAGGGCGCGAAGTGTTCGCCGTTCCCGGCTCTATCCACTCCCCGTTGTCCAAGGGATGTCATCTGCTCATCAAGCAGGGCGCCAAGCTGACGGAGAGTGCGCGCGACATTCTCGAGGAGCTGCAAGTTCCATTTCGTGCTCCGGACATCGGCCCCGCGCGCGGCAACTCCGATTCCGAGTTGCTCGCCGCAATGGGCTATGACCCGATTGATCTCGACACGCTGTGCGCGAGAAGCGGCTTGACGGCGGAAACGGCTTCGGCGATGCTGCTGACACTAGAACTCGACGGCCGGATCGAACGCTTGCCGGGCGGAAAGTTCCAGCGCATACACTAGCTTGAGCGGGCGCATGTTCGACATCCTGGTGTACCTGATCGAAAACTATTTTCCGAACGGTGACTGTCCCGATGCCGAAACGCTTTCCAAGCGCCTGTGCGCCGCAGGTTTCGAAGAAGAAGACATCGCGGCCGCGCTGGCGTGGCTGAGCGGGCTCGAATCCCCGAATCGCGACGCAGACTGCGGCGAATTCGACAACAGCCGCGGCTTCCGCGTCTACACCGAGCAGGAGCTGGCGAGGACGACTCCGGAAGCGCGCGGGTTCCTGGTATTTCTTGAGAACTCGGGAATGCTCAGCGCGCCCCAGCGCGAGCTAATCATCGAGCGCGTGACCGCGCTGGAGGAGCCCGGCATCGGGCTGGAGAAGCTCAAGCTCGTCGCGCTGCTGGTGCTGTGGAATCAGAAACAAACGCTCGATCCGCTGGTCGTAGAAGAGCTGCTGGCAGGAACCGAGGAGCGGCAAGCAAACTGAAGACCTGCTGATGCGGGGTCTTGCGATCACGACTTGCCGCTCCCGCGGCAAGTTCTTATCATCTCGCCCTCTTTTTGCCCGGGCATCCACATGTCGCACAACGTAGTGATCGTCGAGTCGCCTTCGAAGGCCAAGACCTTGAAGAAATATCTGGGTCGTGGCTTCGACATCGTGGCGTCGTACGGGCACGTGCGGGATCTCGAGGCCAAGGAAGGTGCGGTCGATCCCGAACGCGGTTTCGAGATGAAGTACACGCTGGTCGAGAGAAACCAGAAGCACGTCGACGCGATTGCCAAGGCAGTGGCCAAGGCCTCCGATGTCTATCTCGCGACCGACCCCGATCGCGAAGGCGAAGCCATCGCATGGCACCTGGCCGAGATCCTGAAGAGCCGCAAACTGCTCAAGAACAAGAAGCTGCACCGCGTCGTGTTCTACGAGATCACCGAATCCGCGGTGAAGGAGGCGGTAAGGCACCCGCGCCACATCTCCATGCCGCTGGTGAACGCGCAGCAGGCGCGCCGCGCGCTCGACCACCTGGTCGGCTTCAACCTCTCTCCGCTGCTGTGGAAGAAGATCGGGCCCAGCCTTTCCGCCGGCCGCGTCCAGAGTCCCGCGCTGCGCCTGATCGTCGAGCGCGAGCAGGAGATCGAGAACTTCCGGAAGCAGGAGTACTGGACGATTCACCTGGACACGCACAAGGGACGGCACGCGTTCAGCGCCCGCCTGTACCAGTACAAGGGCGAGAAAGTCGAGCAGTTCTTCGTGCGCAGCGAGGCGGCGCATCGCAAGCTGATCGCAGATCTGGACAAGCTCGCCAAGGGCTCGGTCACGGTCGCGCGGGTCGAGCGCAAGCCCAAGTCGCGCCAGCCGGCGCCGCCGTTCACCACGTCGACGCTGCAGCAGGAGGCCGTCCGCAAGCTCGGCATGACGACCCAGCGGACCATGCGCACCGCGCAGCAGCTCTACGAGGGTGTGGACATCGGCGGCACCACGGTCGGGCTGATCACTTACATGCGTACCGACTCGCTGGCGCTGGCGGACGAAGCGCTGCGCGAGATCAGGGACTACATCCACCGGCACTTCGCGCCCGACTACCTGCCCAAGGCGACAGTGCACTACCGCAACAAGTCCAAGAACGCTCAGGAAGCCCACGAGGCGATCCGACCCACTTCCATCTTCCGCACGCCCGAGATGGTGAGGGCTCATCTTTCCGCGGATCAGGCCGCTCTATATGAGATGATCTGGAAGCGCACCCTCGCCTGCCAGATGACCGCGGCGAAGTTCGACACGACCACGGTCGATCTCTCCGCGGGCCGAGACGACACGCTGTTCCGCGCCACCGGTCAGACGCTGGTGTTTCCCGGCTTCATCGCGGTTTACGCCGAAGACAGCGACGATGCGCAGCCGGAAGAAGAGGCCAAACTCCCGCCGCTTGAGGAGAAGGAGCGCCTGCCGGTGGACCGCCTGTTCGGCGAGCAGCATTTCACTCAGCCACCGCCGCGGTACACCGAGGCAAGCCTGGTCAAGACCCTGGAGGAGTACGGCATCGGCCGGCCCTCGACCTACGCCACGATCATTTCCACGCTGCAGGAACGGGGCTACGCGATTCTGGACAAGAAGCGCTTCGTGCCGACCGACATCGGCCGGCTGGTCAACGCGTTTCTCACCTCGCACTTTCACCACTACGTGGACTACGGCTTCACCGCCAATCTCGAGGAAGAACTCGACGAGATCTCCAACGGCTCGCTGGAATGGATCAAGGTGCTGGAGGAATTCTGGGCCGACTTCTCCGCCGAGCTGGACCACAAGGAGCAGGTATTCCGAGGCGTGCCGATTCCCGAGGCCACACCTCGCGTGAGCACATGGAGCGACTATTCCAAAGGGCTGCTCGATCCGGCGTGGCAGGAACGAGGTCGGCCACCGGAGAAGTGCCCCAAATGTGGCAGGGCCGTGCTGCTCCAGAACAGCAGCCGCGGATTGTTCGTCGGTTGCAGCGGCTATCCTGAATGCGACTACACGCGCCCCTGGGGCGGTGGCGCGGCGGGCCCTGTGGTTCTAGGCAAGGATCCCGTCTCGGGCAAGGACCTGTTGCTGCTCAAGGGTCCCTACGGTCATTACGTGCAAGTGGGACAAAGCGCGCAAGGCGCTGCCGAAAAGCCCAAGCGCGCCGCCTGGCCCAAGAACGTGCCCGTTCCCTCCGCCGCCACGCCCGAGGCGTTGGAGGTCGCCTTGAAAGCGCTATCGCTGCCCCGCCAGCTCGGCCTGCACCCGGCAACCGGTAAACCGGTCGAGGCCAACGTCGGTCGCTTCGGGCCCTACGTGAAGCACGACGGAAGTTTCAAGTCGATTCCCAAGAGCGAAAACGTGTTCTCGATCACGCTGGAGCGCGCCCTGGAGCTGTTGGCCGAGAGCAAGGCCACGGGCGGCCGCGCGGGCCGGAGGCTCGGCGTGCACCCTGCGGATCAGCGGCCGGTCAGCCTGCACAGCGGGCGCTATGGGCCCTACGTCAGACATGGCTCGGTCAACGCCACGCTGCCTCGAGACGTGGACCCGGAAAAGCTCACCCTCGAGCAAGCCGTGGAGATTCTCGCCGCAAAGACGCAACGAGCGTCGAGCCAAGCCGCGGCCGGCAAGCGAGAGAAAGCCACAGCGGCGAAGCCGCCATCCCGAAGCGCCAAGGCCGCGTCGAAACGTGCAGGCTAGCCCGCACGCTTCAGACGTCCAGATTTCGCACCCCGAGCGCGTTGCTTTCGATGAAAGCGCGGCGCGGTTCGACCAGATCGCCCATTAAAGTCGTGAAGATCTCATCGGCCGCGATGGCGTCCTCGATCTGCGTTTTCAGCAAGCGCCGTGAGGCCGGATCCATGGTCGTTTCCCACAGCTGCTCGGGGTTCATTTCTCCCAGTCCCTTGTAGCGCTGGATCGAGATGCCCTTCTTCACTTCCTCTAGCAACCAGTCCAGCGCCTGCTTGAAGTCGCTCACCGCGCGCTCCTGATCACCCCGCTTGACGTAGGCGCCCTCGCGGACCAGGCCGTGCAGCACCTGGGCGGTCTGACGGATTTGCGCGTAGTCTCCGGTATCCAGAAAGTCGTTGTCGAGGTAGGTGGTGCGCAGATTGCCATGCTGCATGCGCTTGATCGCGAGCAGGTGCGCTTCGTTCCTGGCATCGAAGTGGGGCTCGACGACAATGCCCTCGTTCGCGCAGGCCGCTGACAGGTAGCGCGCCGCAGCGGCGGCGCTCTCCGCGTCACGCAGGCTGACGTCGGGATTGCGCAGCAGGGCATTCAATATCGCGGGATCGATCCGCCGCCCCACGCGCTCGATGACGGCCTCCGCGAGAATGTAGGACCTCGCCACTTCCTCGAGCGCTTCGCGCGCGAGCGCCGGGCGCCCTTCTCCGGGGTGCAGCTCGGCATCCTTTAGTGCCAGGCGCAGCAGGAACTCCTTCAGCTCGTGATCGTCCTTGAGGTAGCGCTCTTCCTTTCCGTGCTTGACCTTGTAGAGCGGCGGCTGGGCGATGTAGACGTGGCCGCGCTCGATCAGGTCCGGCATCTGACGGTAGAAGAAGGTCAGCAGCAGCGTCCGGATGTGCGAGCCGTCCACGTCCGCGTCGGTCATGATGATGATGCGGTGATAGCGCAGCTTCTCGGGCTTGTAGTCCTCCTTGCCGATGCCGGTACCGAGCGCTGTGATGAGCGCGGCGATCTCCTGCGAGGACAGCAGCTTCTCGAAACGCGCCTTCTCGACGTTCAGGATCTTGCCCTTGAGCGGGAGGATCGCCTGGAACTTGCGGTCCCGCCCCTGTTTCGCGGAGCCGCCGGCGGAGTCCCCTTCGACCAGATAGAGTTCGCACAGCGCCGGATCCTTCTCCTGACAGTCGGCCAGCTTTCCGGGCAGGCCGAAGCCGTCCAGCACACCCTTGCGACGCGTCATTTCGCGCGCTTTGCGCGCCGCTTCGCGCGCCCGTGCCGCCTCGATGATCTTGCTGACGATGATCTTGGCGTCCACCGGCTTTTCCAGCAACCATGCGCCCAGCCTTTCTGAGATCGCGTCCTCGACCACCGGGCGTACCTCCGAGGAGACCAGCTTGTCCTTGGTTTGCGAGGAGAACTTCGGATCCGGAAGCTTCACCGACAGCACACAGGTCAGGCCCTCGCGCATGTCGTCGCCCGTGGTTTCAACCTTCGCTTTTTTTGCCAGCTCGTTCGCCTCGATGTACTGATTCAGCGTGCGCGTCATGGCGTTGCGCAGCGCTGTGAGGTGCGTCCCGCCGTCGCGCTGTGGGATGTTGTTGGTGAAACAGAGCACCTGCTCCTGATAGGAGTCGTTCCACTGCATTGCCACTTCGACGGTGATCCCTTCGCGCTCGTAGACCGTGTGGAAGATGTTCGGATGCAGAACGTTCTTGGTCCGGTTGATGTATTCGACGAATCCCCTGACGCCGCCGGCGAGCTCGAACACTTCCTCCTTGCCGCTGCGCTGATCTTGCAACTCGATGCGTACGCCATTGTTCAGAAACGACAGCTCGCGCAGCCTTTTGGCCAGAATGTCGTAATGCAGCTCGATGTTTCCGAACACCGCCTTGCTGGGCAGGAAGTGCACTTCGGTGCCGCGCCTTTCCGTCTGGCCCACCTGGCGCAGCGGAGCGACGGGGTCGCCATTGCGAAACTCGATGAAGTGCACCGCACCGTCGCGCCGGATGGTGAGCTTCAGCCACTCGGAGAGTGCGTTCACCACGGAGACGCCCACGCCGTGCAGGCCGCCGGATATTTTGTAGGAGTTGCCGTCGAACTTGCCGCCCGCGTGCAGCACGGTCATGACGATCTCGGCCGTGGATCGACCCAGCTCGTCCTCGGGGTGCACGTCGGTCGGGATGCCACGCCCATTGTCGATGACGCTGACCGAGTTGTCGCTGTGCAGGATCACCTTGATCTCGTCGCAGTATCCGGCCAGCGCTTCGTCGATCGAATTGTCCAGCACCTCGAAGACCATGTGATGCAGGCCGGTACCGTCGCCGGTGTCGCCGATGTACATGCCCGGGCGCTTGCGGACCGCTTCCAGTCCTTTCAGGACCTTGATGCTGTCCGCGTTGTAATCGCTCTCCGCCATTGTTGAGTTCCAGTCCTAGATGCGCATCGGCATCACCACATACTTGAAGTTCTTGTCGCCAGGCACCGTCATTAGCATGCTGCTGTTGGCATCGCCAAGCGCGCAGTCCACCTGCTCGACGCCGAGGTTGTTCAGCACGTCCAGCAGATAGGTAATGTTGAACCCGATGTCCAGCGGTTCGGACGCGTACTCGACTTCCAGTTCCTCTTCCGCTTCTTCCTGCTCGGCATTGGTGCAGACGATCTTTAGGCTATTCGCGGTGAGAACCCAGCGCACGCCACGAAACTTCTCGTTGGAGAGAATCGCGGCTCTCTGAAGCGACTGCTGCAGCAGGCTGCGCGAAATGGTCAGATGCTTCTTGTAGTTGCTGGGAATGACGCGCGTGTAGTCCGGGAACTTCCCATCGATAACCTTCGATACCAGGTCTATCCCGCCGAACAGGAAGCGCGCCTGCGCGGCCGACAGCTGCATCCGGATGGGATCCTCGGAATCGGCTAGCAGCTTCACCAGTTCGAGCACCGCCTTGCGCGGAACGATAACCTCGATTCTGGGATAGCTCTTGTCGAGATTGTTCACGGCATATGCAAGCCGGTGTCCGTCGGTCGCGACCATGGTGAGCTGCTTGTCATCGACGAGGATCAGCAGCCCGTTCAGATAGTAGCGGATATCCTGCTGGGCCATTGCGTACTGAACGAGGTGCAACATCGATCTGAGCTGGCGCTGCGGCAGCTCGATCGAAGTCGCGTCATTCGTCGTGTCGCTCATGCGCGGGAAGTCCTGTGCCGGAAGCGTCTGCAAGTGGAACCGGCTCCTTCCTGCCTTGAGAACCAGTTTGCCGTTCTGTGCATCGAACGTCACGACGCTCTTTTCGGGCAGGGAGCGCAAGATATCCTGCAGCTTCCGCGCCGAGACTGTCACGGCGTGCTGAACATCCGTACGTTCGGCCGCCGCCTGGGTAGCGACCTGGATTTCGAGGTCGGTAGCCATAAGCTTGACGGCCCCTGAATCGGTCTCCAGAAGAACGTTGGACAAAATGGGGAGAGTGTGGCGCCGCTCGACGATTCCAGAGACGGCCTGCAGAGGTTTCAGGAGCGTGTCTCTTTCAATGTCCAGAAGTTTCATTTGTAAATAGTGGTAAGACTAGAACCAGCGTTGAAATGCGAGCGAACCGGTTTTTGACAAAGCGCCCAGTGGGTTAACAAGCATCGATGCAGCGGGACAGTCGTGTACTGAATGTGGACAGCCTGTTGACGGAAGACCCAGAGTTTGTCCGAAGACGAACGATGCACAGGTTGTACACAGCTTGTCAGCTTCTCAGCGCCTGCAGTAGTGCTTCGAAATCGCGCGACACATCAGGATTGGAGTTGCGCAGCTCGGCGATCTTTCGGCAAGCATGCAACACCGTGGTATGGTCGCGTCCCCCAAACGCATCCCCGATATCCGGCAGGCTCAGGGAAGTCAGTTCCTTGGCCAGGGCCATGGCCATCTGGCGCGGCCTGGCCACGGTACGGGAACGCTTCTTGGAATACATGTCCGAGACCTTGATCTTGAAGTAATCGGCCACGATGCGCTGGATGTTCTCCACCGAAACCTGGCGGATCTGGACAGCGAGCAGATCGCGCAACGCTTCACGGGCCAGTTCGACCGTGATTGCGGCGTTGGCGAACTTGGCATAGGCGAGCACGCGCTTCAAAGCGCCTTCCAGCTCGCGCACGTTGGACTGGATGTGATTGGCGATGAAGAACGCGACGTCTTCGGGCAGGCGCACGCGTTCAGCGTCGGCCTTCTTGAGCAGAATCGCCACACGCATTTCCAGCTCCGGCGGCTCGATGGCCACCGTCAATCCCCAGCCGAAACGCGAGATCAGTCGATCTTCCATTCCGGCGATTTCCTTGGGATAGCTGTCGCATGTGATCACTACCTGCTTGTGCGCCTCGATGAGCGCGTTGAAGGCGTAAAAGAACTCTTCCTGCGTGCGCGTCTTTCCGCTGAAGAACTGGATGTCGTCAATCAGCAGCACATCCAACGAGTGGTAATAGCGCTTGAAGCCGTCGAAGGCCTTGTGCTGATAAGCGCGGACGACATCCGAGACATATTGCTCCGCGTGAATGTAGCGGACTTTGGCGGCCGGGTTGCGCTCCTGCACGAGGTTGCCGATGGCCTGTATGAGGTGCGTCTTGCCCAAGCCGACGCCGCCATAGACGAACAGCGGGTTGTAGGCAATCCCGGGATGCTCCGCGACTTGCAGTGCGGCTGCCCGGGCGAGCTGGTTGGCCTTTCCCGTCACAAAGGAGTCGAAGGTGAAGATCGGGTTGAGACGGCTATGCTCCTTGACCTTTGGCTTTGCCGCAGGAGCCTGCACGGGCTCGCTTCCCAATTCCTGTACCGGAACGGCGGGTTCGCACAGCGAGAGGGAAATCTCCACTTCGCGATGCAGCAGTTCGGCCGACAGCCTGCGGATATCCTCGAGGTACTTGTCCTTTACCCACTCCAAGACGAAGCGGTTAGGCGCCGCGATGTGCACCGTTGCGCCTTCCACACGTGCCTGAAGCGGCTGAATCCATGTCCTGAACTGCTGCGCCGGGACGGCCTTTTCGAAGTGCCGGAGACAATGGGTCCAGAAACTGTCCATCAGCGCAAGCTTGGTTCCGGGAGGTGAGCTGCAGAGCGCAGCGGTGGCGAAAAACACTGCATTTTAGCAATGCGTGGCTCAGTTATCCACAGGGCCTTTAATGGATCTGCGATTGACAAGCAGCTAACAAATCCGTGTAATAGCGCGCTTTTTCAAGCGTTTTCGGAGCATCAAATGAAGCGCACCTATCAGCCCTCCGTGACCCGACGCAAGCGCCGCCATGGCTTCCTGGTCCGGATGCGCACCCGCGGAGGCCGTGCCGTGCTCAATGCCAGGCGGGCGAAGGGGCGCAGCCGCTTGGCGGTGTGAAGGACGATGCCGGGAAGCTGCCTCGCGGCGCGCGGCTCGATACTCCTGCGCAGTTTACCGGGTACTTTTCGCGCCGTTACCAGGGACACTGGTATCAGGTCCTGGCCAGACCGAACGGTAGACCGCAACCGGCCCGGCTCGGGTTGATCGTTGGGCGAAAGGTGGCGGCCCGGGCAGTGGACCGCTCGCTTGCTCGGCGGCTGGCCCGCGAAGCGTTTCGCAGGAAGCGCTCGCCGCTCGCTGGTCTGGACGTCGTAATACGGCTCGTCGCTCGCGTTGCGAACACCGAACGGCGCGCGGCAAGTCACGAGCTGCAAGAACTCCTTGCACGCCTTGGATCATGAAGCGGTTACTGCTGGCTTTGATTCGCGCTTATCAGTACTTGGGGAGTCCCTGGGTGGGGAACCAGTGCCGGTTCTACCCGACCTGTTCCGAGTATGCGCGCGAAGCGATCGGCCGCTACGGTGCCCTGCACGGCGGGCTGCTCGCAGCGCGGCGGCTGTTCCGCTGCCACCCGTGGTGCGAGGGCGGAGCAGACCCGGTGCCCTGAGAAGCGACACCATGGATAATCTTCGGATCTTCGCCGGCATTGTATTCGCCGTGTCGGTGTTCTTGCTGGTGGAGGCGTGGGTTCGGGAGCAGCAGCCGCAGCCGGGTCCGGCGCCCGCGCCGACGAGGCCCGCGGTATCGAGCCCACCACAGAGCACCCCGCCCCGGCCGGGGGAGCCGCCACCCGTCGCAGGGATTGTCGCCAAGCCGGCAGCGCCGACGAAGCCCATCACGGTCAAGACGGATCTGCTGATCGCGGAGATCGATCCACTGGGCGGCGTCCTGAGGCGTCTGGAGCTGTTGCAGCATCGGGACACGCTCGACAAGACCAAGAACTTCGTGCTCTTCGAGCAGTCCGCCGAGCGCACCTACATGGCTCAGACCGGTCTGATCGGTCCGGGACTGCCCAATCACACAACGCCGTACCGCGCGAGCGCGGAGAGCTATGAGCTGCACCCGGGCGAGGACCGGCTCGTGGTTACGCTTGCGGCAGAGACGGGCGACGCTTCCGTGGTGCAGCGCTACACGTTTCATCGCGCCAGCTACCTCGTGGACATCGAATACGAGCTGCGCAATCGCGGCAGCGCACCGCTGCAGCCCTACGCCTATTTCCAGCTCTTGCGAGACAGCAAGCCGCCGGCCGGCGACTCGAAGATGGTGCCGACCTTTACCGGCGCCGCCGTATATACGGAAGTCTCTAAATTCAAGAAAGTCGCCTTTGGGGACATGGACAAGGGAAAGGTGGACTACCCCAAGCAGGCCGACAACGGCTGGGCGGCGATCGTCCAGCATTATTTCGTGGCTGCGTGGTTGCCGGGCAAAGGCGTAGTACGGGAATTCTTCACCCGCGCGCTCGGTGGGGATCTGTATGCCGTCGGCGTCATCCTGCCGGTGGGCGAAATCGCCCCTGGCGCTGCTGCCAAGGTCGGCGCTCCCCTGTACGCGGGGCCGCAGGAGCAGGACAAGCTCGCGAAGCTCGCACCCGGTCTGGATCTGACGGTCGACTACGGCTGGCTGACCATCATCGCCGTGCCGATGTTCTGGTTGCTTGCCGCGATCCACAGATGGGTCGGCAACTGGGGCGTAGCCATCATTATCCTGACTGTGGTCATCAAGCTCCTCTTTTATCCGCTGTCGGCTGCGAGCTACAAGTCGATGGCGAAGATGCGCGTGCTGGCGCCCAAACTGCAAAAGCTCAAGGAACTGTACGGCGACGACCGACAGCGGATGCACCAGGCGATGGTGGAACTCTACAAGACGGAGAAGATCAACCCGCTCGGCGGCTGCCTGCCGATCCTGGTGCAGATCCCGTTCTTCATCGCTCTTTACTGGGTTTTGCTTGCGAGCGTCGAACTGCGCCACGCGCCTTTCGTGTGGTGGATCACGGACCTCTCGGCGAAGGATCCGTATTACGTGCTTCCGGTGCTGATGGGTTTGTCCATGATCGTGCAGACGCGGATGAACCCGGAGCCGCCCGACCCGGTGCAGGCCAAGGTCATGAAGATCATGCCGATCGTGTTCAGCGTGTTCTTCTTCTTCTTTCCGGCGGGACTGGTGCTGTACTGGCTCGTGAACAACCTGCTGTCCATTGCGCAGCAGTGGCAGATTACGCGGGCGATCGAGCGCGCCAAGCCCGCTGATGCCGCCCGCTGACACGATCGCCGCGATCGCAACTGCGCCGGGCCGCGCAGGGATCGGGGTGGTGCGTGTTTCAGGGCCTGCCGCGCGGACGATCGCCTCGGCACTGACGGGCGCCTTACTCGCTCCGCGGCGCGCCACGCTGGCGCGCTTCTCCGATGGCCACGGCGAGCTAATCGATCAAGGCATTGCGCTCTTCTTTCCGGCTCCCCATTCCTATACCGGCGAGGACGTCTTGGAGCTGCACGGTCACGGTGGACCGGCGATCCTCAGGCTCCTGCTGCACCGCTGCTTCGAGCTGGGAGCACGCCCCGCGCAGCCCGGCGAGTTCACGCTACGTGCGTTTTTCAACGGCAAGCTCGACCTTGCGCAAGCGGAGGCGGTGGCAGATCTGATCGACGCCAGCTCGGCAGCAGCCGCGCGGGGGGCGATGCGGTCACTCGCCGGAGCCTTCTCGAAACAGGTGCGGCAGCTGCGTGACGGTTTGCTCGAATTGCGCGCATTCGTCGAAGCAGTGCTGGATTTCCCGGAAGAGGACGTGGATCTGCTCGAGCGCGACGCGGCGCTTTCCCGACTGGAGGCGCTGCGCGCCCGGCTCGCCGAGATAATCAAGACCGCGAAGCAGGGAAACTTGCTGCGCGAGGGCGTGCGAACAGTACTGCTCGGACGACCCAATGTAGGGAAGTCCAGCCTCATGAATCTGCTGGCGCAAGAAGAAGTGTCGATCGTGACCGAAGTGCCCGGCACCACGCGCGATGCGCTCAGACGCGATTTGACGATCGAGGGGGTGCCGATTCACCTGGTCGATACCGCGGGATTGCGGGAGAGCGCCGACCTGGTCGAGCAACTGGGCGTGCAACGCTCGTGGGATGAAATCCGCCGAGCGGATTTGCTTCTGCATGTGTACGACGCCACGCACGCCATCGAGCCGGAAGACGAGGCGATTGAGCGCGCCCTTCCCAGAAGCGCTAGAAAGATCAGAGTCTTCAATAAGATAGATCTTCTTGGCGAGGTTCCGCGAGTGTCATCAGGCGACGCAGAAACACACATCTGGCTGTCGGCCAAGACCGGCGCCGGCGTCGAGCTGCTGCGGCGCGCGCTTCTCGAAGCGGTAGGCTGGCAAAACCTTGAGGAAGCCCCCTTCATGGCGCGCGAGCGCCATTTGGCGGCACTGGCGAAGGCCGAGAGCGCGCTAGTGCGGGCCTCGGCCGAGCTCCACCAGCTTGAGCTGTTGGCGGAGGAGCTGCGCCTTGCTCAGCTTGCGCTTGGCGAAATTACCGGGGAAGTTACTTCCGACGATCTGCTTGGCGAGATCTTCTCTCGTTTCTGCATCGGCAAGTAACGCATGGACGAGCTATTGCTCCTGTGCGGCTTCGCCTTCTTCGCCGGGCTGGTCGACGCGGTGGCCGGTGGTGGCGGGCTGATACAAGTGCCGGCGCTCTTCGCGCTGTTTCCAGCCGCTGAGCCCGCGATGCTGTTGGGCACAAACAAGGTCTCTTCCATCGCGGGTACAGCGGCAGCCGTTGTGCGCTACGCCCGCAATGTACCGATACCCTCACGCAGCCTGCGAAGCGCGGCCATCGGGGCCGCATTGGGCTCTGTTCTCGGGGCTTGGTCAATCAGCTATTTGCCGGCTGAAGCGGTGCGTGGCGTGGTGGTCCTGCTCCTGGTCTTGGTTGGTGGGTACGTCTGGATCCACGGCCGTTTCGGGCTGGCCCGCCAGGGACACTCCCAAGCCTGGCCGGGAGGCCAGGTGGCTTACTGCACGGGCTTGGGGTTCTATGATGGTTTTCTAGGTCCAGGCACGGGAAGCTTCCTCATCTTCGGGCTGGTGCGCTGGTTTCGCCACGATTTTCTTGAAGCCGCTTCGTATGCCAAGGTGATCAACCTGACAACGAACGCGGGTGCGCTGGGCTATTTTGCCGCTGCGGGCAAAGTGGACCTAGGCATCGGAATCCCGATGGCGGTGGCCAATCTCGTGGGCGGTTATCTCGGAGCGTCGGCTGCCGTTCGGCGTGGCGCCCCGTTTATCAGAAAGGTATTTCTGCTGGTCACGGCAGCGCTCATCGCCAAAATGGCCCTGGATTTGAGCGACTAGCTGCTGTTTCACGTGGAACAGGGGCGGTTGCGGTTTCACGTGAAACCGTCGCTCTGTGTTACCGCGACCCTTTCGGGTACCATTGCGCGGCCATGGATTACACGCGCGAGTTTGACGTCATTGTCGTCGGGGGCGGCCATGCCGGCACCGAGGCCGCATTGGCTGCGGCGAGGATGGGCTGCCGCACGCTGCTCATCACCCACAGCATCGAAACGCTCGGACAGATGTCCTGCAACCCGTCTATCGGCGGCATCGGAAAAGGCCATTTGGTCAAGGAGATCGATGCGCTTGGCGGCGTGATGGCCGAAGCGGCGGACGAGGCCGGCATCCAGTTCCGGATTCTCAATGCCAGCAAGGGTCCTGCGGTCCGCGCAACCCGGGCGCAGGCCGACCGCGTCCTCTATAAGCAGGCCATTCGGCGTCGTCTGGAGAACCAGCCTAACTTGGTCCTGTTCCAGCAGCCGGTGGACGATCTGAGCGTGGAAGGTGACCGCATCACAGGCGTCGTCACCCAGATCGGCCTCCGGTTCCGGGCGCGCGCGGTGGTGCTGACGACCGGGACCTTTCTGTCCGGACTGATTCACGTCGGGCTTCAGAATTATCAGGCGGGACGCGCCGGGGAGCCGGCTTCGGTCAATCTCTCACGGCGGTTGCGCGAACTTCGGTTGGCAGTGGGGCGGTTGAAGACCGGTACTCCACCGCGGCTTGACGGGCGAACCATTGACTTCACGGTGATGGAAGAACAACCGGGCGACGTCCCGGCCCCCGTATTCTCGTTCTTGGGCTCAGCCAGCCAGCATCCGCGGCAGGTCTCTTGTTGGATTACTCAGACCAACGAGCGCACTCACGAAATCATTCGCGCCAACCTCGACCGCTCGCCCATGTTTGCCGGCGTGATCGAAGGCATCGGTCCACGGTATTGCCCGTCAATCGAGGACAAGGTCACCCGGTTTGCACACAAGGCTTCTCATCAGATCTTTCTCGAGCCGGAAGGCTTGGAAACCAACGAGGTCTATCCAAACGGAATCTCGACCAGCCTCCCGTATGACGTGCAAGTCGAAATTGTTCGTTCGATCAAGGGCTTGGAGAACGCACATATCGTTCGACCCGGCTATGCAATCGAATACGACTATTTCGATCCGCGCGGTTTGAAGCCTTGGCTCGAAACCAAAGCCATTCGCGGCCTGTTCTTTGCCGGCCAGATCAATGGGACAACGGGTTACGAGGAAGCGGCTGCCCAAGGTCTGCTGGCGGGAATCAACGCTGCGCTGCAAGTCCGGGATTGGGCGCCGTGGTATCCACGGCGGGATGAAGCCTATCTCGGCGTGCTGGTCGACGACTTGGTCACCCGAGGAGTCAGCGAGCCATACCGAATGTTCACTAGCCGCGCCGAATATCGGCTGAGCCTGCGCGAGGACAATGCCGATCTTAGGCTGACTGAAATCGGGCGGACGCTGGGGCTGGTCAACGATGCCCGCTGGACGGCATTCGAACGCAAGCGCGAGGCCATCGAGCGCGAACTGGAGCGGCTCAAGACCACTTGGGTGCGTCCCCGGCTGCTCGACGCCGAACGGATGCGCTTCCTGTTCGGGCACGCGCTTGAACGCGAGCACACTGCCCAAGAGCTGCTGCGGCGACCGACGGTGCGCTATCGCGATCTGATGAGCATCGAGGGCGTGGGGCCGGGGTTGGCGGATCCTTCGGCCGCGGAGCAGGTCGAGATCCAAGTCAAGTATCAAGGGTACATCGAACGGCAGCGGGACGAAGTCCGGCGATTCGAGCAGCTCGAAAACCTCCGGCTTCCCGCGGACCTGGACTACCGTAGCGTGCGCGGCCTCTCGATCGAGGTTCAGCAGAAGTTGGAGCAGTATCGACCGGAGACACTCGGGCAGGCAGCGCGGATTTCCGGCGTAACGCCGGCAGCGATCTCACTGCTTCAAGTGCATCTGAAGCGCGGGCTCGTCGCGGCGCAACCACCGCTGCGGGCTCGAGCGGGCAGCGGTTGACTGCGCAGGCGCTGCGGTCCGGCGCGAGCGCCTTGGGGATTGCGCTCGGCGAGCGGGAAATCGCGACCTTGGTCGGCTACCTCGATCTGCTCGCGAAGTGGAATCGGGTCTATAACTTGACCGCGATTCGGGACCCGAGCCGATGGGTCGTGCTGCACCTTCTCGACAGCCTTGCGGTGGCTCCGCATCTGCCCGAAGGGCGCGTACTGGATGTCGGATCGGGAGCCGGCCTGCCGGGGATCCCACTGGCGGTGGTGAACCGTGCGCGTGGGGTGACGCTGCTCGACAGCAGCCACAAGAAGGGCGCGTTTTTGCGCCAAGCGGTGGGAGAGCTTGGGCTTACCAACGTCCGGGTCGAGATCACGCGTGTCGAGAACTATCAGCCCAAAGAGAAATTCGACGTCGTCATTTCACGTGCGTTTGCCGAGCTCGCGGATTTCGCTCGTTTCGCGCGGCGCCTGTGCGCGGCGGCCGGCCGGCTAATAGCGATGAAGGGCATCTATCCGCACGAGGAGCTGGCCCAGTTGCCGGCCGCCGCGATCGAGCGGGTTGAACGGCTGAGCGTTCCGGGGCTTGAGGCAGAGCGGCACTTGGTCGTCATCGATCCTTCGCGACTGCTCGAGTGATGATGGCGCGCATTCTGGCGGTGGCCAACCAGAAGGGCGGGGTCGGCAAGACCACGACGAGCATCAACCTGGCGGCGGGACTTGCGATGGCGGGGCGGCGGGTGCTGCTCATCGATCTCGACCCGCAGGGCAACGCCACAACGGGCAGCGGTGTGGACAAGCGCTCTCTGAGGGCCACCATCTACCAGGTGCTGCTGGGCACTGCATCGCTGGCCACGGTGCGCACGCGCAGCGCCTCAGGAGGGTACGACCTGATTCCTGCAAACCGCGACTTGGCAGGTGCCGAAGTCGAACTGGTGGAGCTTCCGGAGCGGGAGACCCGGCTCAAGCGCGCGCTCGACGCGGTGCGCAACCTGTACGATTACGTGCTGATCGATTGTCCTCCTGCACTCAACCTGCTCACCGTGAACGGTCTCACCGCCGCCCATGCGGTCATGATCCCGATGCAGTGCGAGTATTACGCGCTCGAAGGCTTGAGCGACCTAGTGCAGACGATCAAGAAAGTGCGCGCTCACCTGAATCCTGGTCTCGAGATCGAAGGGCTACTGCGCACCATGTACGACCCGCGCAACACGCTGTCGCAACAGGTTTCTGACCAGCTGCAGCAGCATTTCGGCGATAAGGTCTACCGTACCGTGATCCCGCGTAACGTGCGCCTGGCCGAAGCCCCGAGCCATGGTGTCCCCGCAATGACCTTTGATCGCCAGTCAAAAGGGGCACTGGCCTATCTGGCATTGGCCGGCGAGGTGCTCGGCAAGCGCACATGAAAGGGAACGCAATGGCAAAGCTGAAAGGACTGGGCCGCGGGCTCGATGCGCTGCTGGCCGGCGATGAGCCGCAGGCCGAAGACAAGGTGGGCGAACTGCCGATTGGCGCGCTGCGCCCAGGGCGCTACCAGCCGCGCACGCGCATGGACCCCGACTCCATCGCGGAACTGGCCGAGTCGATCAAGGCGCAGGGGTTGCTGCAGCCCATCCTGGTGCGGCCCGCGGACGATGGTCAGTACGAGATCATTGCCGGCGAGCGGCGCTGGCGCGCGGCCCAGCTCGCCGGACTGAGACAAGTTCCAGTCCTGATCCGAAACGTCGCGGACCGGGCGGCGCTGGCCATCGCGCTCATCGAAAATATTCAGCGCGAGAATCTCAATCCCCTGGAGGAAGCAGCCGGCCTGCAGCGGCTGCTCGACGAGTTTGGAATGACGCATGAAACGGCCGCGCAAGCGGTGGGCCGTTCCCGTTCTGCGGTGTCCAATCTGCTGCGTCTGCTCTCGTTGGCCAAGCCGGTGCAGGAGCTGTTGACGAGCGGGGCGCTCGACATGGGGCACGCCCGCGCGCTGCTCTCGCTCGCCCCGGCACGTCAGATCGAACTCGCACAACGGGTGGTGGCTCTGGGACTGTCGGTGCGCGAGACGGAGCAACTGGTCAACGAAGGTGTCTCCGTCGGCAAAAGGCACAAGCGCGTGGCGCGCAAGGACCGGGACATCGCAGCGCTGGAGGAGGAGCTATCCGAAGCGCTCGGGGCGAGGGTACGAATCGCGCACGGGAAGACCGGCCGCGGTCGCTTGATCATCGAATACGCGAGCCTCGACCAGCTGGACGGACTGTTGCAGAGGCTGCGGCGCTGATCATTCGTTCCGCAAGCCGGTGTTTCGTTGACACGCCGGCGACGGCAACAATAGAATTCCCGTCTTTTTGCGGGCGCTGCCGTTTCATCACAGCCGGCAAATGGTCTCCCACAGAAGAGGCCACGTGATTCGGGTGTTGCTGTCGATTCTGGGTCTGCAGGTCGCGGTGAGCCTGGCGCTGGGCGCAGCATTCCTCGCCACCCTGGGATTGCAGGCGGGCGTTTCGGCGTTGCTCGGCGGAGCAATCGCGGTAGTGCCTGCTGCCTACTCCGCTTGGTGCGTGATTCGTGCCCGCAACGCGTCCGCGCACAGCATACTGCGGGCGCACTATGCCGCCGAGTTCGGCAAACTCGCGCTGACGTTTGTCCTGTTCGGCGGGACTTTCGCGTTGGTAAGGGAAGTTTCTGCGTTGCCGTTGATTGCCGCGTACATCGCGACCCTGGCGGTGTACTGGGCGGCGCTGGTGATGGTTGACAGAGTCTGAAGATCGACAAGATGAGTACGCCCGAACAAGTCGCGCCCAGCTCGAGCGAGTACATCGTTCACCACCTCACCAATCTTCATGTCGGCCACGGTTTCTGGAGTCTGCACCTCGATACGCTGATCGTTTCCGGGGCGCTCGGGCTACTGGTGTTCGGGCTGATGTGGAGCGTGGCGCGGCGCGCGACCAGTGCGGTTCCGGGTGGCCTGCAGAACTTCTTCGAGATGGTCGTGTCGATGGTCGACGCTCAGGTCAAGGACACCTTTCACGCCAAGAGCGCCTTGGTCACCCCGCTGGCGATCACCATATTCATCTGGGTGTTCGTGATGAATGCGATGGACCTGATCCCGGTGGACTTCATCCCGATGGCCGTGCATGCCGCCGGGGTGGAGCATTTCAAGGTTGTCGCCACCACCGACCCCAATCTGACCTTCGCGATGTCGCTCACGGTCTTTGCGATCATGATCGCCTTCAACTTCAAGTACAAGGGCGTTGGCGGATTTCTCCACGAGGCCCTGACCGTGCCCTTCGGAAAGTGGCTGTTCCCGGTCAATCTGCTGTTCCGCATCATCGAGGACGTCGCCAAGCCGATTTCGCTGGCGCTGCGGTTGTTCGGCAACATGTACGCCGGAGAGATGGTTTTCATCCTGCTCGCGGTCTGGGCCGGCGCCGGCTGGCTGTGGTCGCCGTTCAGCGCCACGCTGAGCCTGGGCTGGGCGCTGTTTCACATCCTGATCATTACGCTGCAGGCTTTCGTGTTCATGATGCTCACCATCGTGTACATGAGCATGGCTGCCGAGCATCACTAGGCTTCGCGGATTCACTCACCTCTATCGATCATTCGTACCGCAATCTTTAGGAGAAGAAAATGGAAATCGCATCGGTTCTGGGCATGACGGCAATCGCGGTCGCGCTGCTGATCGGCATGGGCGCGCTGGGCACCGCGATCGGCTTCGGTATCCTCGGGGGGCGTTTCCTCGAAGGGTCTGCGCGCCAGCCGGAAATGATCCCGACGCTGCAGGTGAAGATGTTCATCGTGGCCGGCTTGCTCGACGCGGTGACGATGATCGGTGTGGGTATCGCGCTGTATCTGTTGTTCGCCAACCCGTTCATTGCGGCCGTGCAGCAGGCCATCGGCGGCTGAGCGTTTCTCATCATTACCCGGCTCGGGAGGCGAGCGTGAACATCAACGCTACTCTGTTCGGCCAGATGCTGTGGTTTGCCCTGTTCATCTGGCTCACGATGAAGTTCATCTGGCCGTATCTGCAGAAGGCCATGCACGAGCGCCAAAAGCAGATTGCGGACGGCCTGGCCGCGGCAGAGCGCGGTCGTCAGGACCTCGAGCTCGCCGCGAAGCGTTCCGCGGAACTGCTGCAGCAGGCGCGCGACCAGGCCGGCGAGATCATCGCCCAGGCAGAGAAGCGCGCGGCGCAGGTCATCGAAGAGGCGCGCGCCAACGCCAAGGCCGAGGGCGAGCGCATCGTGGCCGCGGCCAAAGCCGAGATCCAGCAGGAAGCCAACCGCGCGCGCGAACAGCTGCGCACCCAGGTGGCTGCGCTGGCGCTGGCCGGAGCGGAAAAGATCTTGCGCCGCGAAGTTGACGCCAGGGCACACGCCCAACTGCTTCGAGGCCTGGAAGCCGAGCTCAGGTAATTCGCGATGGCTGAGTTGGTCACGATCGCGCGGCCCTATGCGGAGGCGGTGTTCGCTCTGGCCAAGGAGCGGGGCGAGCTGCCCAAATGGTCCGAGATGCTGGCGCTCATGGCCGGCGTCTATACCGATCCGCAGACGCAGGCGGCGCTCGCCAATCCCAAGGTCACCACCGCCGACGTCGAAAGAATCATGCTGTCGGTGTGCGGCGAGCGCATCGACGGCGCGGCGCGCAACCTGATCCAGGTGCTGGCCCACAACCACCGGTTGCCAGCACTGCCCCACATCCGTGAGCTCTACGAGCACCTGCGCGCCGACGACGAAGGCGTGGTGGAAGCCAGGATCAGCAGCGCTTTCCCTCTGGATGACGGCCAGCTCGAGCAGATCGTGCGGCTCCTGTCCAGGCGCTATCAGAAGCAAATCAGTCCGACCGTATCCATCGATCCCGAACTGATCGGCGGCGTCCGAATCCAGGTCGGGGACAAGGTCTGGGACGCCTCGGTGCGCGGCAAGTTGCAGAAAATGGCCGCGGCCCTCACGAAATAGGAGCATCCATCCATGCAGTTGAATCCGTCCGAGATCAGCGAACTGATCAAGAGCAAGATCCAGGATCTTGCCGCCGCTGCAGAGGCCCGCACCCAGGGCACCGTGGTATCGGTTACCGATGGCATTTGCCGCATCCACGGTCTGTCCGACGCGATGCAGGGCGAGATGCTCGAGTTCCCGCGCAACACCTACGGACTCGCGCTGAATCTGGAGCGCGACTCGGTCGGCGCCGTGGTCCTCGGCGATTACCAGCACATCACCGAAGGCGACGTCGTGAAGTGCACGGGGCGCATTCTCGAAGTGCCGGTGGGCATGGGCCTGATCGGGCGGGTGGTCAACGCGCTCGGCCAGCCGATCGACGGCAAGGGCCCGATCAACGCCGAGGAAACCGACGTCATCGAAAAGGTCGCCCCCGGCGTGATCTGGCGCAAGTCGGTCTCGCAACCGGTACAGACCGGGCTGAAGGCGATCGACTCGATGGTGCCGATCGGGCGCGGCCAGCGAGAGCTCATCATCGGAGATCGCCAGACCGGCAAGACGGCGGTCGCGGTGGACACCATCATCAACCAGAAGGGCAAGGACCTGTTCTGCATCTACGTGGCGATCGGCCAGAAGGCCTCCACCATCGCCAACGTGGTGCGCAAGCTCGAAGAGCACGGCGCCATGAGCTACACCATCGTGGTGGCTGCCTCCGCATCGGAGTCCGCGGCGATGCAATACATCGCTCCCTATGCGGGCTGCACGATGGGCGAGTACTTCCGCGATCGCGGAATGGACGCGCTGATCATCTACGATGACCTGACAAAGCAGGCGTGGGCCTATCGCCAGATTTCGCTGCTCCTGCGCCGCCCGCCCGGGCGCGAAGCCTATCCGGGCGACGTGTTCTACCTGCACTCGCGGCTGCTGGAGCGGGCGGCCCGCGTGAACGAGCAGTACGTCGAGCGCTTCACCAAGGGCGCGGTCAAGGGCAAGACGGGGACGCTCACTGCGCTGCCCATCATCGAGACGCAAGCAGGCGACGTGTCGGCGTTCGTGCCGACGAACGTGATCTCGATCACCGATGGCCAGATCTTTCTCGAGACCGATCTGTTCAACGCCGGCATCCGCCCGGCGATCAACGCCGGCATCTCCGTGTCGCGCGTGGGCGGCGCGGCACAGACCAAGATCATGAAGCGCAAGGACACCGGCGGCGGCGTGCGTCTGGCGCTCGCGCAGTATCGCGAGCTGGCCGCGTTCGCGCAGTTCGCGTCGGACCTGGACGAGGCTACGCGCAGACAGCTCGAACGCGGCCGCCGGGTAATGGAACTCATGAAGCAGCCGCAGTATCAGCCGCTGCAGGTCTGGGAGATGGCGTTGACCCTGTTCGCGGTGAACAACGGCTTCTTCGACGATATCGACGTGAAGAAGGCGCTGGCCGCTGAGAAATCGATGCGCGACTATTTGAAGGGCAAGTACGCAGACCTCGTCAAGCGCATGGAGGAGAAGAAGGACCTGTCCGGCGAGGACGAAAAGGCCTTGACGGCGGCGATCCAGGACTGGAAGAAGAACGGTTCGTACTGACCACATCCAGAAGCCCGGAACGAAGAACATGGCAGGCACCAAGGAGATTCGAGCCAAGATCCGCAGCGTGCAGAACACGCGCAAGATCACCAAGGCCATGGAAATGGTCGCGGCCTCCAAGATGCGCAAGGCCCAGGAGCGCATGCGCACGGCGCGGCCCTATTCGGAGAAGATCCGCAACGTCGCGGCGCACATATCGCACGCCAATCCGGAATACCGCCATCCGTTCCTGATCGAGCGCGACACGGTCAAGCGCGTGGGCGTGATTGTCGTGACCACAGACAAGGGTCTGTGCGGCGCGCTAAACACCAACGTGCTGCGGCTGCTGCTCAACCAGTACAAGGAGTGGCAGGCAGAGGGCGAGGCGATCGACGTCTGCTGCATCGGCACCAAGGGCCTGAGCTTCATGCAGCGCCTGGGCGCCAACATTGCCTCTCAGGTTACCGGGCTGGGCGACCGGCCGCGGCTCGAGCAGCTGATCGGTGCGGTCAAGGTGATGCTGGACGGCTACACGCAAGATCGCTTCGATCGCGTCGTGCTGTTCTATACGCGCTTCATCAACACGATGAAGCAGGAGCCGGTGATGGAGCAGTTGCTGCCCCTGAGCGGAGAACGGCTCGGGGTGCCGGAGGGATCGTGGGACTATATCTACGAGCCCGAGGCCAAGACGGTCCTCGACCAGGTGCTGATGCGCTACGTGGAGGCGCTCATCTACCAGGCGGTCGCGGAGAACATGGCCTCGGAGCAGTCGGCACGGATGGTCGCGATGAAGGCCGCTTCGGACAATGCGGCCAACCTGATCGACGAGCTGACGCTGATTTACAACAAGTCGCGGCAGGCCGCCATCACCAAGGAGCTGGCCGAGATCGTCGGGGGGGCCGCGGCGGTCTGAGTCTCGGACAGAATCGGATTCGAATGGACAGATACTCATGACACAAGCAAGCGGAACCATCGTTCAGTGCATCGGTGCGGTGATCGACATCGAATTTCCGCGCGAGGCGATGCCCAGGGTTTACGACGCGCTGGTGCTGGAGGATTCCGGCGACACCAGCCTGGCGGAGAAGGGACTGACTTTCGAAGTCGAGCAGCAGCTGGGCGATGGCGTCGTGCGCTGCATCGCGCTCGGCTCCAGCGACGGGCTGCGGCGCGGAATGAAGGTCAGGAGCACCGGGGCGCCGATCTCGGTACCGGTGGGCCACGGCACTCTGGGCCGCATCATGGACGTGCTGGGCCGGCCGATCGACGAAGCCGGGCCGATCAAGGCCGACGAACGGCGGCCGATTCACCAGCCCGCGCCGCAGTTCGTGGAACTGTCGCCCTCGGTGGAATTGCTCGAGACCGGGATCAAGGTCATCGACCTGATCTGCCCATTTGCCAAGGGGGGCAAGATCGGACTGTTCGGCGGCGCCGGCGTGGGCAAGACGGTGAACATGCTGGAGCTGATCAACAATATCGCCAAGCAGCACTCGGGCCTGTCGGTGTTCGCGGGGGTGGGCGAGCGCACCCGCGAAGGCAATGACTTCTACCATGAAATGTCCGAGGCCGGCGTCATCAAGCTCGACAACCTGGGCGAGTCGAAAGTGGCCATGGTCTTCGGCCAGATGAACGAGGCGCCGGGCAACCGCCTGCGCGTGGCGCTCTCCGGACTGACCATGGCGGAGAAGTTCCGCGACGAGGGCCGCGACATTCTCTTTTTCGTCGACAACATCTACCGCTACACGTTGGCCGGTACCGAGGTCTCGGCTCTGCTTGGCCGGATGCCCTCGGCGGTGGGGTATCAGCCCACGCTCGCCGAAGAGATGGGCAAGCTCCAGGAACGCATCGTGTCGACCAAGGTGGGCTCGATCACCTCGGTGCAGGCGATCTACGTGCCGGCGGACGATCTGACCGATCCCTCGCCGGCCACGACGTTCGGGCACTTGGACGCCACCGTAGTGCTCTCGCGCGACATTGCCGCGCTCGGCATCTATCCGGCCGTGGATCCACTCGACTCCACCTCGCGCCAGGTCGATCCCAACATCATCGGCGAGGAGCACTACAACACCACGCGCGCGGTACAGGCCACGCTGCAGCGCTACAAGGAGCTGCGCGACATCATCGCCATCCTCGGGATGGACGAGCTCTCCCCGGAAGACAAGCTGGCGGTGGCGCGCGCGCGCAAGATCCAGCGCTTTCTGTCCCAGCCTTTCCACGTGGCCGAGGTGTTCACCGGTACGCCGGGCAAGTTCGTGCCGCTGAAGGATACGATCCGCGGGTTCAAGATGATCGTCAACGGCGAATGCGATCAGTTGCCGGAGCAGGCCTTCTACATGGTGGGCGGTATCGAGGAAGCCTTCGAAAAGGCGAAGACGCTGCAGTGACGCCGGGCGCACGGGGGTAGTCCAATGGCCAACACCATCCACGTCGACGTGGTGAGTGCGGAGGAGTCCATCTTCTCCGGCGAAGCGGAATTCGTCGTGCTGCCGGGCGAGGCCGGGGAGCTGGGCATCTATCCGCGGCACACGCCGCTGATCACACGGATCAAGCCCGGCGCTGTGCGCATTCAGCCGGCGGGCGGCGGAGAGGAGAGCCTGATCTTCGTGGCTGGCGGGATTCTGGAGGTGCAGCCCTCGGTCGTGACGGTGCTGGCCGATACCGCGATCCGCGGTCACGATCTGGACGAGGCCAAGGCGCTGGAAGCGCAAAAGCGCGCCGAGGAAGCGCTGCGCAGCGCCAAGGACAAGCAGGAGGTGGCCACCGTCGAGGCCGAACTCGCCATGCTCGCGGCACAACTGGCGGCGATCCGCAAGCTGCGCAAGAAATAGCCGCTTTCGGTACTGCCGGCAGCTACACAGGAGCGGTCATGCCGCTTTTTTTGTCTGCTTGCCGCTGGGGTCTCGCGTTGACAAGGCGGTGAGCCTGCTCATAGGCTCGCAGCCTTTCCTGAATTGGCCTCGGTCGCGGAGTGCACACCATGCGCATATTGATTCTGGCTCTGGGTTTGCTGATCGGCCTCGTGATGGCGGGTGCGGCGCCCGCGAAGCAGACCGTGCGCATCGCGTTCATCGGGCCGCTGACCGGTGGGGTCGCGGCAAACGGGCTGGGCGGGCGCAACTCCGCGGATCTCGCAGTGCGGCTTCGCAACGCCGAGCCCGGAGCGAAGTATCGCTACGAGCTCCTGGTGCTGGACGACGAGTGCAAACCCAACATCGGCGTGCAGGTTGCGACCAAGGCGGCGGCGGATCGCAAGGTGATCGCGGCCGTCGCGCATTACTGTTCGACCGTGGCGATGGGGACCGTGGATGTCTATCACCGCTTCGGGCTGCCGGTCGTCGTCTGGGGGGCAGTGTTGCCCGACATCACTTACAAGAACGACTTCGACGAAGTGCATCGCGTCAACGGCACGATGATCAATCAGAACGAGGTGGCCGCACAGTTCATGACCGGACTGAAGTACCGGCGCTGGGCGCTGATCCACGACACCACCGATTACGGCAAGGGGCACAACCGCTATTTCTCCGAGGCGCTGCGCAAACACGGCGGGCAGATCCTCGGCACTTTCCCGGTCGGGGCCGATCAGCAGGACTTCAACGCCGAACTCACCAAGATCAAGGAGCTCAGGCCGGAAGTGATCTATTTCGGCGGACTGACCCCGATCGGCGTGCGTATCCGCTCGCAGATGGACCGGCTCGGTATCAAGGCGGCTTTCCAGGGTACCTCAGGCATTGTCTCGGATGCCTTCATCGAAGGACTCGGCCCGCTGGCCGAGGGCACGCTCGCGTTCCGGGAAGGAGCGCCAGCCGAGAAGCTGCCCGGCGGCAAGGTCTTTCTCGAGCAGTATGCCCGGCATAACTATGGTGAGCCGCCGGAAGCCTACGGGCCGTTTGCCTTCGCCGCCGCGAATCTCATCATGGATGCGATCGAGAAAGTGGGTCCCGATCGGCGCAAGGTAGTCAAGGAGCTGAATGCCACGCGCGATCGCGACTCCATCGTCGGCAAGATCACCTTCGACGATCACGGTCAGAACAGCGTCCCGCTGATTACCAAGTTTGTCGTCCAGGATGGCAGGTGGGCCGTGTGGGAGGACAGCGAATACGCGAAGGGCCGGCGCAAACTGCCGCGTCCCTGAGCGGGCAGCCTGTTCGATGGACTTGGGTTTCGCCGGACAGTATGTGCTGAACGGAGTGGTCCTCGGCGTCATCTACGCGATGGTCGCCGTGGGCTTCACGCTGTTCTTCGGGGTGCTGGACGTGATCAAGTTCTCGCACGGCGACGTGGTGATGGCCGGCGCGTTCACCGCGCTCGCCGTATTCGGTGGCCTGCAGGCCATGGACGCGGGTCATGGGGTCATGGCGGCAATGCTGCTCGCGCTCAGCGCAATGGCCGCGATGGCCCTGCTCGGCGCCGCGGTCGCCAAGTTTCTTATCATTCCACTGAAACGCGCGCCCTCGCTCAACACGCTGCTCATCACCCTGATGTTCGGCTTGGCGCTGCGCGAAGCGGTGCGGCTTTTCTATCCAGGCGGCTCGAATCCGAAGCCGTTCCCGCGTCTGTTGCCGACCGAGGCGCTGACTTGGGGTAACTTCACCCTGCGGCTGGACAGCGTGCTGCTGGTCGGTATCGGAGTGGGCGCGATCGTCGCCGTCCACTGGCTGATTCGGCGCACTCGATTGGGATTGGCGATCCGCGCCGTGGCGCAGGACGCCGAAACCGCGCAGGTCATGGGCATCGATTTCGAGCGCGTGGTTGTGCTGACTTTCGCCCTGGGTTCGGCACTGGCCGCGCTCGCCGGCGTGGCAAACGGCCTGTACTACAACGAAGTGAACTTCAGCATGGGTCTTCTGCTCGGCGTGATCGGTTTCAGCGCCGCCGTCGTCGGCGGCCTGGGCAGCCTATACGGGGCGATCATCGGCGGGTTTCTGTTCGCGGCTCTGCAAACGGTCGGTGCGATCTGGTTTTCCGTGCCGGCTTACAAGGACGTTTTTGCCTTTGCCTGCATCATCGCGCTGATGGCGTGGAAGCCGACCGGGCTGATCGCCGAGCGCAGCGCCGAGCGCGTATGAGGTCAGCCGGCGCGCCCCCGGCATTCTGGCCGCTGGGGGTCGCGGCCCCTGCTTGCGGGCTGTTCGTGGTGCTATTCCTGTGGCTGGAGGCGCAGTGGGAGATCGCGCTGCTGGCGCTTCTGCTGGTGGCCGGGTTGCTGGCCGCCGGGCGCCTGGGCTTCATCGCGCGCGTGCAAGCGACGGCCGACGCGCGCCCGCGCCTGGCGCTGATCAGTGTCCTGATCGTTGCGCTCGGTGGGATGGCGGTGCTGCACGGCCAGCATTTCGCGTTGCTGATGCTGGCGACCGTGGCGCTCTACATCACAGTGTGTCTGGGACTTACGCTGCAATTCGGCTACGCGGGCGTGGTGAATTTCGCAGGCGCCGCGTTCTTTGGTATCGGGGCCTACAGCGCCGCCGTGCTGGCGCAGCACACCGGTCTGCCTCACTTGCTGATTCTTCCGGCTGGCGGTCTGCTGGCGGCCCTGATCGGCTCTCTGCTCATCCTGCCGATGTTGCGCACCCGTGGCCACTATGCCGCGTTGATCACGATTGCCTTCGGCATTTTGTTTCGCACGTTTCTCGAGGTGAACGACGCGCTGGGCGGCCCGCAGGGGCTCAAAGTTCCGGGGTTGCAGGTTGCTGGCTGGTCGTTCAATGACCCGATTCCATTGGGAGCGGAGCGCGAGGCCTCGTTTTACTTCGGCTACACGCTGGCCGCGCTTGCGCTGGCCTTGGCGGCTTATGTGATGGTCAAGCGCATCGAACGTTCTTGGATCGGGTTGAGCCTGGATGCCGTGCGCAGCGACGAGATCGCGGCATCCGCCTTCGGCATCGACGTCGCGCGCTGGAAGATCCTCGCCTTCACGGCCGGCAATCTGCTGGCCGGGATGGCCGGCGCCCTCTACGCGATGATGGCCGGCTTCGTCGCGCCCGCCAGTTTCACCTTCGGCGATTCGCTGCTGCTGGTGGCGATCGTGCTGCTCGGTGGCAGCGGCAATCCACTGGGTGTCGTTCCCGCCGCGCTGCTGGTCGTGGTGCTGCCGGAAAAGCTGCAGGTGATCCAGGAATATCGACTGCTGCTGTTTGCGGCCCTGGTGATCGTGATCCTGCGCTTTCGGCCCGAGGGCCTGCTGCCGAGGCGCATGCGCCAATACTTTCCCGGCTGGCGGCGATGGTGACACAAGCGTTGCTTCAGGTGCGGGGCCTGACCGTCCGTTTCGGCGGCCTGACCGCGCTCGATGCCTTCGACTTCGAGCTGGAGCAGGGAGAAATGGTCGGGCTGATCGGCCCGAACGGCTCGGGCAAGACGACGTTTTTCAACGCTCTCACCGGCATCTATCGGCCGGCGGCCGGAGAGATCCACCTGCACGGCCGCGCGATCACGGGACTGCCGCCGCAGCGCATCTACCAGGCTGGGGTGACGCGCACGTTCCAACGCCTCCGACTCGCGCTGCAACTGTCGGTGTTCGACAATTTGATGATCGGCAACCATCGTCGTCTGGACCACGGACTGCTCGGCAACCTGATCGGCCGGCGCCGGCTGAGGCGGCAGATCGAGCACAACGTCGCCCAAGCCCGCGCGTTGCTGGAGCGCTTCAGCGCGCCGCTCGCTCGCCGGCTGTTCGATCCGGTGTCGCAGCTGCCGATGATCGATCGCCGCCGGGTCGAAGTTTGTCGGGCACTGATCAGCGAGCCTGCGATTTTGCTGCTGGACGAGCCCTCGGCCGGGATGACGCACGAGGAAACGCGCGCCCTGATGGACGACTTGCTCGCGTGCCGGGAGCGCCTGCCGCGGCTCGCCATGGTCTTGATCGAGCACGAGATGGGCGTGATCGAGCGCGTGACCGATCGGTGCGTCGTGCTCAACTACGGCCAGACCATCGCGCGCGGGACTTATCGGGACGTGGCCGCCGATCCCAAGGTGCGCGCCGCCTACCTGGGCGAAGACTGACGTGAGCGCAGGGCTCGTGCTCGAAGACGTGGTGGCGGGCTATGATCAGGCCGACGTGCTGGCCGGCGTTTCTCTGCAGGTGCGGCCGGGCACGATCACCTGTCTGCTGGGGGCCAACGGTGCCGGCAAGACCACGCTCATCCGCGCGGTGCTCGGACTGACCCCTGCGCGAGCGGGGCGGATCGTGTTCGACGGACGCGAGATCACCCGACTTTCGACCCACGAGATCATTCGGCTGGGCATTGCCTGCGTGCCAGAAGGGCGGCGCGTCTTTCCGGCCATGACGGTAGAGGAAAATCTCCGGGTGGGCGCTTATCGGGAAGACGACAAGGCCCGTATCGCGCAGCGGCTGGCGCAGGTCTATGCCATTTTCCCGAGACTCAAAGAGCGCGCCGCGCAGCTCGCGGGGACCCTGTCGGGCGGTGAACAGGCGATGCTGTCGATTGGGCGCGGGATGATGTCCGCCCCGCGGCTGCTCATCTTCGACGAGCCTTCGCTCGGCCTTTCGCCGCTGTACGTGAAGGAGAATTTCAACGTAATCCGCCGCATCAACGACAGCGGCATCACGGTGCTGCTGGTGGAGCAGAATGTGCGCCGGACGCTCGAGGTGGCTCACCGCGGCTACGTGCTGGCGCAGGGACGGATCGTCGCACAGGGCGAGGCCGGCGCGCTCAGGGACGATCCGCAAGTGCGTGCGGCCTACTTCGGTCACTGAAGGAGTCGAGGACGATGAATTCCACGGTTGATGCCGTGCAACTGACCCGGGAGATCGTGCGCATGAACACGATCAACCCGCCCGGAGACGAGGAGGCGTGCGCGCGGCGTCTGGGTGCCCTGCTGGAGAGCGTGGGCTTCTCGGTGGCCTACCACAAACTCGGCGACAAGCGCGCGAACCTGGTGGCGCGCATCGGCGGCGGGGTGCGGAACAAGCCGCTGTGCTTCACCGGCCATATCGACACGGTGCCGCTGGGAGCGGCTGCCTGGTGCAAGGATCCGTTCGCCGGAGAGACGCACGCCGGACGGCTCTACGGGCGCGGCACGAGCGACATGAAGTGCGGCGTGGCCGCGTTCGTCACCGCAGCCGTGCGGCTCGGACGCCGGCTCGAGCGCAGCGCCGGCCTGGAGCTGGTCATCACCGCGGGTGAGGAAACCGGATGCCAAGGGGCCTTCGATCTCGTGCGCAAAGGCGCGCTCGGGCAAGCCGGTGCAGTGCTCGTGGGCGAACCCACCTCGAACTATCCCTTGGTCGGTCACAAAGGGGCTTTCTGGCTTCTCGCACGCACCCGCGGCGTCACCGCGCACGGCTCGATGCCGGAAAAGGGCGTCAACGCGATCTACAAGGCTGGCCGGGCGCTCGGCGCGCTGGAGAAGTTCCGCTTCGCCGACCCGGCGCACGCACTGATGGGACAGTCCACGCTCAACGTGGGCACCATTCGCGGAGGACTCAACATCAATTCCGTCCCCGACGAAGCGGTGATCGCCATCGACATCCGCAGCGTGCCCTCCGCCAGTCATGCTGAACTGAAGGCGCAGTTGCAGCGTGCGCTGGGATCGGACGTGGAGCTCGAGGTCCTGCTCGACCTTGCGCCGGTGTACACGCCACCGGACGATCCCTGGGTACAGGAGGTGTTCGACGTCATGCAGTCGCATCTGGGCGTGCGGCCGGAACCGAAGACCGCCAGCTATTTCACCGACGCAGCGGCGCTCGTCGGCGCCTATCGCTCGCCGCCCATCGTAATTCTGGGACCGGGAGAGCCCCAGATGGCGCATCAGACCGACGAGTACTGCGTCGTGGAGCGCATCGGAGTCGCGGTGGCAGCCTACGAGGAAATCACGCGACGGTGGTGCGGGCTCTGAGCAACACAACGCGTTTCTCGGCCCTTCCCGTGGCCGAGAGGGCTGAAGCGCTACTCGATCCCGGCGCGCTCGAGGCGCAATCGTCTGCCGGCAGCCTGTGGCTCGCGCGCGGGCGCCTGGCGCTGCGGCCGGTGCTCCTGGCCGTGACCGACCGCACACGCGCCGGCGGAGCGCTTGGCGCGGCCGAAAGCGGCGCGCTGCGCAATCTGCTCAGCCAGGCGTGCAGGGATGGGCAGGCGGTCGTGCTGCTTCTCGAGTCGGCTGGAGCGAAGCTCGACGAGGGCCTCTCGGCCTTGGGCGCGTTCCGGCGTCTGTTCGCGGCAGCGCTGGAGGCGCGCCTGGCCGGCGTGCCGATGGCAGCGGTCATCACTGGCGACTGCTTTGGCGGCGCCAGCCTGCTGGCTTGCGCCTGCGCGCAAAGATTCGCTCTGGCCGGTGCTCGTTTCGGTCTGTCCGGGCCGGGGATCATCCAGGCGCTGGGTGGAGTGACCGAACTCGACGCCTCCGACCGTGACGCCGTGCAAAGGCTGCTGGGTGTCTCGGCGCGACACGGCGCTCGCCTGTTCGAGCGGATTTGCGACGACAATGGTCCAGCGCTGCGCACCGCTCTATCCGGGCTGCTGGCGGCCCGGCCGACGATCGACTTGCACGCCGAGCACCGACGGTTGCGCGAGCGTCTGACCAAGGCCGGCGTGGCGGTTCACGCGCCGGGCGACGCCTGGCGCGCGTTCGGGTCAGGGCGCGCGGTCGGCGCGCTCGAATGCTGGCTGGCCGCCGATGCGGTCCTCGATCGCCCGGCGGAAGATCTCGCAATCACCCTCGACTCTCCGGGTCAGGCGACCACGCGCCTGGACGAAGCTGTGGGGTTGTCTCAATACGTCGCGCACCTGGCCTTGTGCCTGGCCAGCTTCAGGGCGGGCGGCGGGCGGCTGCGGCTGCGGCTCGGCGGCGAAGCCGCTGGCGCGATCTATGTGGCGCTCGCCGCGCCAGCCGATCGTGTCAGTGCCTCGCGCTCGACCCTCGTCAGAACGCTGCCGCCGCGCGCAGTCGCCGAGGTACTGCGGACACCGGCGGCCGAGGAAAGCATCGAAGCGGCGCTCACTGCCGGCGTGGTGGACGAAATCGCATGAGCGGCGCCAACCTGTACGCGGCAATCGCACAGGCGAATGCCCGGCGCAGCGAGGCAATCGCGCTGGAAACCGAGGACGGTGCGCAATACCGTTACGGCGACCTCGACGCCTGGTCGGCGCGTTATGCGAACCTGATGGTCGGTCTGGGACTCGCGCCGGGTGATCGCGTCGCGGTGCAGACGGAGAAAAGCCACCACGCGCTGTTCTTCTACCTGGCGTGCCTGCGCGCCGGGCTGGTGTATGTACCGCTGAATACCGCCTATCAGAGGAGCGAGCTGGAATACTTCCTCCAGGATGCCGAACCGCGCCTCGTCGTTGGGCAGATCGGTCGCGAAGGGCAACTGGCCGAGCTGCTGCGCGCAAGTTCTGCATCGCGACTGCTGACGTTGGACGAGACCGGCACCGGGAGCCTGCGCGAGGCAGCCGAAACGTGCGCGGCGCACTTCGACACGGTCGGGGTCGCGCCGGATCAGCTCGCGGTCATCATCTACACCTCGGGGACCACCGGACGTCCCAAGGGCGCGATGGTCACCCACCGCAACCTGCTGTCCAACGCCCTGGCTCTGATCCGCAGTTGGGGATTCACCGATCGCGACGTGCTGCTGCACGCACTGCCGATGTTCCACGTGCACGGCCTGTTTGTCGCCAACCACTGCGCGCTGCTTTCGGGAGCGAAGATGCTCTGGCGGCGGAAATTCGACCCGCGTGCCGCGTTGCGCGACCTGCCGCGCGCCACGGTGTTCATGGGAGTCCCGACTTACTACACGCGGCTGCTGGCCGAGTCCGAGTTCGGGCGTGCGCAGTGCTCCGGCATGCGTCTGTTCATCTCCGGTTCGGCACCGTTGTTGCCGGACACCTTCGGGCAATTCGAGGCACGCGCCGGTTTGCGGATCCTGGAGCGCTACGGCATGTCGGAAGCGGGAATGATCGCGTCCAACCCGCTGAGCGGCGAACGCCGGCCCGGCACCGTGGGATTCCCCCTTCCGGGTGTGAGCGTGCGCGTCGCCGATGCCGAGGACCGGGTGCTGCCTGTCGGCGCGGCCGGCATGATCCAGGTCAAGGGCGACAACGTCTTCGCCGGCTACTGGCGTCGACCGGAGGCCACGAGGCAGGAGTTCACGTCGGACGGCTGGTTTCGTACCGGCGATATCGGCAGCTTCGACCGCGACGGTTATCTGTCGATCGTGGGACGCGCCAAGGATCTCATCATCAGCGGCGGCTACAACGTCTATCCGAGGGAAGTGGAATCGGTGCTGGAGCGCCTGCCGGGCGTGGCGGAGTCCGCGGTGGTGGGTGTGCCGCACCCGGATTTCGGGGAGGCGGTGACCGCGGTCGTGGTCGCCGTGCCCGGCGCCGTGCTGAACGAAAACGAAATCATCGCGGCACTCAAATCGCAGCTCGCCAACTACAAGGTTCCCAAGCGTGTGTTCATCGTAGCGGAGCTGCCGCGCAACGCCATGGGCAAGGTCCAGAAGAACCTCCTGCGGGAACTTTTCGCTCGGGCATGATCGACGCCCGCGAAACGGCGCAGTTCGCCGAATCGCTCGCCGAGGACATTGCGACCGCCGGCTATTCGATCCGCGCCGGATTTATCGATGAAGAAGAGCTGGCCGCACTGCGCGCGGCTTTGCTCTCGTTGCAGGCGGTGGGACGCTTCCGTCCAGCGGGCGTGGGCAAGTCGGCGGAAGTATGCGGCACCGAGCGCAGCGACCGGATCGCGTGGTTGGATCCGGAGCACGCATCACCGGGTGTTTCGGCGGTGTTGGCGCGCTTCGAAGCATTGCGTCTTGTGCTCAACCGCAGACTGTTTCTCGGGCTGTTCGAACTCGAGTGTCATTTCGCGCACTACCCGCCGGGCGCCTTCTATCGTAGACATCTGGACCAGCTGCGAGGGGATTCCAGACGCGCACTCACCTGTGTGCTGTATCTGAACGACGCGTGGCGCGCTGAAGATGGCGGGGCTTTGCGCATTTATCTGGACCTGGAGGGTCGAGCGCTCGATGTCATGCCACAGGGTGGCAGACTGGTCTGTCTGCTCAGCGATCGCTTCGAACACGAAGTTCTGCCGGCGCAGCGCGATCGCTGGAGCCTCACCGGCTGGTTTCGCCGCCGCTGACTTTCGGCGTCGATGAACCGCTCGGCGCGCGCAGCGCGAGCGTGGAGGCACGGCGATCAGGCCGCGAAAAGCGACCACAACATGCGTGAGGCGAGCAGGAAGAGAACCACGGCGAAGATTTTCTTCAACAACGGAACCGGCATGCGATGCGCCGCCCGGGCGCCGAGCGGGACGGTGACGAAGGTGCCGAGCACGATCCCAACCAGCGCCGGCAGGTATACATAGCCCATGCTCCAAGGCGGCAGAAGATCCAGATCCAGCCCGTGGAAAATGTATCCGGCCGCGCCCGCCGCGGCGATCGGCAGCCCGAGCGCAGCCGATGTCCCGACGGCGTTGCGCATCGGGACGTTGCACAAGGTCATCAGCGGGATCGAGATCACGCCTCCGCCGGCACCAACCAGGCTGGACATTACGCCGACCAGCACCGCGGCGATCCACATGCCGACCGGCCCCGGCAATTGCCGCGATGGTTCCGGCCGGATGTCGAGAAACACTTGGGCGGCGGAGTAGTAGACGAACGCGACGAAAATGACCGCCAGATATCTAGATCTGAGCGCTTCCGCGACGAAGGTTCCCACCAGCGTGCCGATCACCAGCCCCGGCGCCGCGCGGCGCACGATGTCCCAGCGCACGGCCCCATGACGATGATGCGCGCGCAAGCTGGCCAAGGACGTGAAGACGATGCTGGTGAGTGAAGTTCCGAGCGCCAGGTGCAGTACGCGGTCCGGTGCGAAGTCCTGGGCGGCAAACAGGAAGACCATCAGCGGAACCAGCAGTACGCCGCCGCCGATTCCGAGCATGCCGGCGAAGAAGCCGACCACAACGCCCATCATCAGATAAGCGACCCACCACTCCACCAGGGCGTGCTCCCGATTATCGGGCGCCGTTCAGCGCTTGATTTCCGGGGAATGCTCCGAAAATCCCTGCGCGCGGCGCCGTACAAGCCCTTGAACGAGATCCCACTCGCGTTCGCTGACCGGGGTAATCGAGAGCCGGTTGCCGCGCCTGAGCACCTGCATCGACCGAAGCGCGCGGTGCGAGCGCAGCTCTTGCAGCGAGATCAGGCGCGTCTTTTCCACCAGAGTCACGTCTACGTTGTACCAGCGCGGGCTGTGGCGCGTGGCTTTGGGATCGTAATACTCGCTCGCGGGATCGAACTGGGTCGGATCCGGATAGGCGAGCCGGGCTATCCGGACGATGCCGACGATTCCGGGCTGCGGGCAGCTGGAGTGGTAGAAGAAGGCGAGGTCGCCGACCTTCATTTCATCGCGCATGAAGTTGCGCGCCTGGTAGTTGCGCACTCCGGTCCAAGGCTCGGTGCGGTTCGGTCGATCGGCAAGGTCGTCGACGCTGAACACGTCGGGCTCGGACTTCATGAGCCAGTAGCGCATGAGCGGGTACGCGCGACGAGAAAGCGGCCGAGCCGCCTGTGTCGGAAATGGGGAGCCCCCCGCGAATGCCGTCAGGCCGACGTCTTGAACCGAAGGTTCAAGGGCGGTCGCCTTCCGAGCGCATCAGGCGCTTCCGGACTGGACGCGCACAACAGCGCTGCTTGAGTCGGCAACCAGAATCATCGTGTTGGTTCAGAGAATCCAAAGCCCGAACAAGCACCGCAGGGGACATCGAAGCGTTCAAAACAGCTCGTCCTGCGAGTTCATCGCCTGATCGATGGCTGCCTGCATGCTGGCCATTCTACGCTTCAGCTCCGCGATGTCAAAAGCGCCGTCGACGCGCGTCGACAGCAGCTCATGGGCGATGTTGAGCGCCGCCATGATGGCGATGCGCTCCATGCCGATCACTTTGCCGCTGTCCCGGATCTCGCGCATCTTCTGGTCGAGATAGGCGACGGCCTTGAGCAGATCTTTCTTTTCCTCCTCGGTACACGAGACGCGAAACTGTCGCCCGAGGATCGTCACGTCCAGGCCTGAGGCTTGTTTGCTCATTCGGTACCTTCGGGAACCTGCTCCAGCAGCGCTTCGAGGCGGTTCCTGGCGGCGCCGATCTTTTCCGCCAGTCGCTTGTTCTCGTTGCGCGCGCTGGCGAGTTGCTGCCGCAGCTCGCTGTTGTCCTTGCGGAGCCGCTGGCACAGCTGCACCAACTGATGAATCTTCTGATCGAGTGCGTTGAGGTCAGCTTCCATAGGCACACTATAGTTTTGAAAATCTAGCAAAGTCAACTGGTAACGGGACTTTTTGAATGTTCTTTTGAATATTTTGCCCAGTTCTGCCAGCAAGCGCTCACCAGCCCGGAAGCGATCCGGCGATGCATTAGTTAGAATGACCGTTCGCTTCAAGGTGCTCCGGCGCGGCCACGCGCCGGGGTTAAACGGGAAACAGGTCCAAAAGCCTGTGCTGCCCCCGCAACGGTAGGCGAGTGCGGGCGCGTCTTTCGGAAAACCGGCCCCGGTTTTCCAGGCCACTGTGACTGCGCGCGGATCAGCCGTGCAACGTCATGGGAAGGCGACGCGCCAAGTCTCGCAAGCCCGGAGACCGGCCTCGCAAGCGAGAATGGGGTTTCCGCGCGGGGCGGTGTCCAATTCGATTCGCTTGTCCATCCGCGGAAACTCCCTGTCAACAATCGGCGCGCGGCGGGCGCGCATTACAGGGAGATTCGAATGAAGACGCTGTTTCAGTGCGCGGTTGCCGGACTGGCGCTGAGCTTTCCGTGCATTGCACTCGCATCGATCGACATCCTGACCGAAGACATCGTCGTCACTCCGACCCGATTCGACGCGAGTCTGGAAAGCCTGGCGGTCGGAGTGACGGTTATCGAACGCGAACAAATCGAAGCGAGCCGGGTGCGCACCGTCGCCGAGGCGCTGAGCGTACTGGGTGGCGTGCACTCGCGCGACAACACCGGGCGGCCAAGCCCTCAGCTCGATCTACGCGGCTTTGGAGTGACCGGCGACCAGAACACGCTGGTCCTTGTCAACGGCCAGCGCATCAGCGAGAACGAGCTTCTGCCGGCCAACGTGGCTTCCATTCCGCTGGCGGCGGTCGAGCGAATCGAGATCCTGCGCAGCGGCGGCGCCGTGCTTTACGGGGGCGGTGCAACCGGGGGAACGATCAACATCATCACGCGTGCTCCGCGGCCGTATAGCCGCAGCGGCGCGGCGCTCGCGGGCGCCGGGAGCTACGACGCTTACACCGCGCAGGCCCGCGCAGAACTGTCAGGGGAGCATCTTGGTTTGCGTCTCGGCGTACTGCGGGACGATACCGACAACTACCGGCGCAACAACGCCAACCGCCAGGATTCCGTCAGTGCAACGCTGCGTCTGGCGCGCGAGCTGGATCGCTGGAACTTCAGCTTCGGGCGCGACCGCCAGGAAACGCGACTGCCGGGCGCCCTGAGCGAGAGCCAGATTGCTGTGGACCGGCGCGCCGCGGCCTTTCCTGATGACCAGGCTTCGCTCGACACGGATTTCGCGTCGCTGGGTTGGCTGCGTTCGCTGGATGGTGTCGAGTTCGGTGCCGATGCGACGTATCGGGGACGCGACGCGACCGGCTCGGTCTCGGGCGGCAGCAGCGCAGCGCGCGGACGAACGGTGCTGCTTTCACCGCGGGCGCGCGTGCGCGGCGTCCTGTTCGGCCAGCCCCACATGCTCGTATTGGGACTAGACTGGGAAAATTGGGAGTATGACACCCTCACCGCTTTCCCGGGTTTCGACTCCGATGCCGCATCGGTTCAGAAGAACGGGGCCATCTATGCGCTCGACACCTGGGAGCCGCGCCAGGGCAGCACGCTGACGCTCGGCGCGCGCGCCCAGCGGAGCCGTACCCGAATCAACGAACGCTCGACGTTCTCGCCGGCCAGCAGCCTCTCCAGAACCGACGGCCTCAAGGCCTATGAACTGGCGTTGCGTCAACAGCTCGTCGATCGTCTCTCGCTGTACTTCAGGGCGGGCAACAGCTTCAGGCTGGCCACGGTGGACGAAAATCGGGGCAGGCCGGTGCCGCTGGCGCCGCAGACCTCGCGCGACCGCGAAGTCGCCCTCGAGTACGATGGCGCGGGATACTGGGCACGTGCTGCGGCCTATCGTCTGAACGTGTCCAACGAGATCCACTTCATGTTCATTCCGGGCGGAGTCTTCGGACTGTTCGGGGCCAACGTGAATCTCCCACCTACACGCCATGAGGGCGCGGAACTGGGCGCGGGAATGCAGTTCGCGTCCGGAGTGCGGCTTCAGGTGCGCTACGAGTGGCGCCGCGCGCGCTTCCTGGAGGGCCTGTTTGGGGGGACCGATGTCCAAGGAAACGAGATTCCGCTCGTGCCCCGGCATCTTGCATCGGCGCTGCTCACCTGGCGGCCCACTGAACACTGGAGTATTGGGGCATCGGCCCGTTACGTGGGCGAACAGCGCTTCGACAACGACCAGAGCAACACGTTCGGAAGCAAGATGCCCGCGTACGTTGTGGCGGACGTCAAGGCAAGCCGGCATTCGGGCAGATGGGTCTGGACTCTGGCGATCAACAACCTCTTCGCCGAGGAGTATTTCAGCTACGGCATCCTGAACGGCGCAGGCACCAGCTTCAGTGCCTATCCGGCACCCGAGCGCAATCTGTTCCTTACGGCCGAATACCGCTTCGGCCGCTGATCGTGAGGCCCTTTCGGTCCCCAATAGCGGAGGCTACAATCCATCCAGTCCGCCGAACCTGGTCACCCGCCCGGCATGACGTTGCGATAGCACCAGACGCGGGTCTGGAGTCCGGGGAACCACAACATCCAACAACCAGAGGAGATCGCCATGCCGAATTCCAGCCTGACCGGGCACTTCCTGGCGCTGGCACTGGCGGCCGCGGTGGTATCACCAGCCGCTGCCAGGGTGGAGAAGATCGGAAAGGGTGAAGGTTTCGTCGACATCGTCGCGTGGCCCGGATACATCGAGCGCGGCGAGACTGACAAGAACTTCGACTGGGTGACCGGGTTCGAGAAGCAGACCGGCTGCAAAGTGCGGGTGAAGACCGCCGGCACTTCGGACGAGATGGTCGCGCTGATGAACGAGGGCGGCTTTGATCTGGTCACCGCTTCGGGCGATGCGAGCCTGCGGCTGATCGCCGGCAAGCGCGTCCAGGAAGTCAACGTCAATCTGATCCCCAGCTACAAGAGCATCGATCCCCGCCTGCAGAAGGCCCCCTGGCACTACGTCAACGGCAAGCATTACGGCGTACCCTACCAGTGGGGCTATAACGTGCTCGCCTACAACACCAAAGCGTTCAAGAGCCCCCCCAAGAGCTGGGAAGTGGTTTTCAAGGAAACGAGGCTCGACGACGGCAAGTCCAACAAGGGCCGGATTCAGGCGTTCGACGGCCCGATCTACATTGCCGACGCCGCGCTCTATCTGATGCACGCCCGACCGGAGCTCGGGATCAAGAACCCCTACGAACTGGACGAAAAGCAGTACAAGGCCGCCCTGGATCTGCTGCGCGAACAGCGCAAGCTGGTGGCGCGCTACTGGCATGACGCGTTCGTGCAGATCGACGACTTCACCAACGAGGGCGTGGTGGCGTCCTCCTCGTGGGGATTCCAGGTCAATCTGCTGAAGTCGAAGAACGCGCCGATCTCCAGCGTCGTGCCTAAAGAAGGCGCCACCGGTTGGGCCGACACCACGATGATGCACGCGGAGGCCAAGCACCCCAACTGCGCCTACCTGTGGATGGAGCATTCTCTGAACAAGAAACTGCAGGGTGATCTTGCCGCCTGGTTCGGGTCGGTGCCGGTCGTGCCCGAAGCCTGCAAGGGCAATGCGCTGCTCGGGGATAAGGGGTGCGAGACCAACGGGATCAACGAGTTCGACCGCATCTGGTTCTGGCGTACCCCGGTCGCCGACTGCGGTGGCGGGCGCACCTGTGTGCCCTACTACCGCTGGGTGACGGACTACATCGCGATCCTCGGCGGTCGCTAGGAACGGCGCCCCCGCGCTTCGCTCTGGCGCCGGAGAGCAGGCACACACAGGACGGGCCGCGAAAGCGGCCCGTCCTGTGTCGCATCTTTTCATCATGCCCACGCCCACCAGCATTGCCGTGAGTTTCGCCGCTGTCTCACGCGCGTTCGGGGTGGTGCGCGCCGTGGACGACGTCAGTTTCGAAGTGCGCGACGGTGAGTTCTTTTCCATGCTCGGACCGTCCGGTTCGGGCAAGACCACATGCCTGCGGCTCATCGCCGGCTTCGAACTGCCGGATCGCGGCGCGATCGTCATCCACGGGAGGAACGTTGCGGGTGTCCCGCCCTACGAGCGCGACGTCAACACCGTTTTCCAGGACTATGCGCTGTTCCCGCACATGACCGTGTACGAAAACGTCGAGTACGGCCTGATGATCCGCAGGGTTGCGGCCGCGCAGCGGCGCAGCCGTGCGGATGAGATGCTCGCGCTGGTAAAGCTCGAAGGCATGGGGGATCGCAGACCTTCCCAGCTGTCCGGAGGTCAACGCCAGCGCGTGGCCCTGGCGCGCGCTTTGATCAATCGGCCGGGCCTGCTGTTGCTCGACGAGCCGCTGGGTGCACTCGACCTGAAGCTGCGCGAGCAGATGCAGGAAGAACTGAAGGCCCTGCAGCGACAGGTCGGGATCACCTTCGTCTACGTCACGCACGACCAGGGCGAAGCGCTCGCCATGAGCGACCGGCTCGCGGTGTTCAACCGTGGCAGGATCGAGCAGATCGGTACACCCGCGCAGATCTACGAGCATCCGGCCACCGTTTTCGTTGCCGGTTTCGTCGGCGTGTCCAACCTCTGTACCGGCGAGCTGGCGCGGCGGCTGACCGGCTCGGAGCGACCGTTCGCGATCCGACCGGAAAAGATCCTGTTCGCCGCGCCGCAGGCCCCGGCCCCGGAGGGCAGCGTCTGCGTGACCGGCCGGGTCTCGGCGGTGACGTATCTGGGCGCTTCAACCCGCTATACCGTGGCGCTCGATGGGGGCGGTGAACTCACGGTGGTGCGGCAGAACTTGGCCGGACCCGACGCCGGGCCGCACGTGAGCGAGGCGGTCCGGCTGTTTTGGCCGCGCCATCTCATGCAGCCGCTGAGCGGGGCCGCTAGATGACCACGCTGGCGGCGCCTTCCCCTCTGCAGCGGATTTCCACGGCGCTGTATCTGCGCCCGCGCATCCTGCTGTTCCTGCTGCTCGCACCGCCACTCATCTGGCTGGGTGTGATCTACCTGGGATCGCTGTTCGCGCTGCTGTTGCAGAGCTTTTTCTATATCGACGAGTTCGCGGGAACCATCGTCCACGACTTTTCGCTGCGTACCTACGGCGAGCTGTTCACGCGCGCCAACTTCGACATCTTCCTGCGTACTGCGGTAATGGCGGCGGTAGTCACGGTCGCCGCGGCGATCGTCGCCTTTCCCATCGCCTATTACATGGTGCGCTACGCCTCCCTGAAGACCAAGGCGCTGCTGTATCTGGCGGTGATGCTGCCGCTGTGGTCGAGCTATCTGGTGCGGGTCTATGCCTGGAAGCTGATCCTGGCGAAGGAAGGCATCGTGACCTGGATCGCGGAGCAGACGCATCTGGCCTGGCTGCTCGACTCGATCCTCGCCATTCCGGTCATCGGCGGTCCCTCGCTCTCGATCTCTTATATAGGCACGTTTCTGGTGTTCCTGTACATCTGGCTGCCGTTCATGATCCTGCCGATCGTCGCGGCGCTGGAGCGGGTGCCGGCCTCGCTCGTCGAGGCTTCGGCCGATCTGGGCGCGCATCCCGGTGCGACCTTCCGCAGGGTGATCCTCCCGCTGGCGCTGCCGGGAGTGGTGGCCGGTTCGATCTTCACCTTCTCGCTCACCCTGGGCGACTACATCATTCCCGGCATCATCGGCAATTCGCGCCCCTTCATCGGCCAGGCGGTCTACCAGCTCCAAGGCACCGCGGGCAACATCCCGCTGGCTGCGGCGTTCACCGTGGTGCCAATCGCAGTCATGTCCGTCTATCTGATGATCGCAAAGCGTGCGGGAGCCTTCGATGCGCTCTAGCGCCGGGAAGCGTTCGCCGCGCAGTGGCAGACGCGCCGGAGTGCCGCTCCGGATCGCGACCATCGGCGGGTTGCTGTTCCTGCACGTGCCGCTGTTCATCATCATCCTCTATGCCTTCAGCGCGGAGGAGCGCAGCTTCGTCTTTCCACCGCCGGGGTTCACCACGCGGTGGTTCGCGGTGGCGCTCGAGCGCGAGGACGTGCGTCGCGCGTTGTTGCTCTCGCTGCAGGTGGCGGTCGTGGCCACCGCCGCGGCGATGGTGCTCGGCACGCTCGCGGCGGCCGCGGTGTGGCGCACGCGCTTCTTCGGGCGCGAAGCGATTTCGCTCCTGCTGATCCTGCCGATCGCGCTGCCGGGAATCATTACCGGGATCGCGCTGCGCTCCGCGCTGAACCTGATGGACATTCCGTTCAGCTTCTGGACCATCGTCATCGGCCACGCTACGTTTTGCATCGTCGTGGTGTACAACAACGTGCTGGCGCGGTTGCGACGCTCGGCGCCCGCCCTGATCGAAGCATCCATGGATCTTGGCGCCAACGGCTTTCAGACCTTCCGCTACATCGTGCTGCCGCACATCGCCACGGCGTTGCTCGCCGGGGGCATGCTCGCCTTCGCGCTCTCGTTCGACGAAGTGATCGTTACCACCTTCACCGCCGGCCAGCAGTCCACGCTGCCGATCTGGATGCTCTCTGAGCTGATCCGCCCGCGACAGCGGCCGGTAACCAATGTGGTCGCCGTTTTCGTGATCGCGGTGACGCTGATCCCGATTCTGGCGGCGTTCTACCTGACCCGTGACACCCATGAAGCCGCCGGAGGCGGCAGATAAGACAACTGGAGGAGCACAACATGCAAACCAGGCTGCTCATCGACGGCGAACTGTCCCCGGGAGCCGGGGCGGAGCATGCGGTGATCAACCCGCACAACGGCGAGACGATCGCCAGAGTCCGCGAAGCTTCGGCTGAACAGATCGATCAGGCGGTCAGGGCGGCCGCAGCCGCCTTCAAGACCTGGGGCCACACCACTCCCCAGGAACGCTCGCTGCTGCTGCTCAAGCTCGCCGAACACATCGAAACGAACGCCCGAGACTACGCCGAAATCGAATCGAGGAACTGTGGCAAGCCGCTGGCCCGCGTGCTCAACGACGAGATGCCGGCGATTATCGACTGCTTTCGCTTCTTCGCCGGCGCGGCACGCTGCCTGCAGGGATCGGCCGCGGACGAGTACCTTGCCGGTCACACCAGCATGATCCGGCGCGATCCGCTGGGCGTGGTGGCGCAGATCACGCCGTGGAACTATCCGCTGATGATGGCGGCCTGGAAGCTCGCGCCGGCCTTGGCTGCCGGCAACACCGTGGTGTTGAAGCCCTCGGAGATGACGCCCCTCACCACGCTCACGTTGGCTGAGACGCTCGCCGCGCTCTATCCGAAAGGCGTGGTCAACCTCGTGCATGGCACGGGCGCGTCGGTGGGCTCGTCGCTGATCAATCACCCTGGTGTGCGCATGATCTCGGTCACCGGCAGTATCGCCACCGGGCAGAAGGTGCTGGAGGCTGCGCGCTCCACGCTGAAGCGAACCCATCTGGAGCTGGGTGGAAAGGCGCCGGTGATCGTCTTCGAGGATGCCGATCTGGAAGCGGTCGTCAACGGCATCAAAGTTTTCGGTTACTACAACGCCGGGCAGGACTGCACCGCCGCCTGCCGGGTGTACGCGGCGGCGAAGGTGCACGACAGGCTGGTCGCCGACCTGGGGGCCGCGGTGAAGTCGATCCGGTTCGGCGACCCGGATGCGGAGGATTCGGAAATCGGGCCGCTGATCTCCGCTCAGCAGCGCGAGCGCGTCGCGGGATTCGTCGAGCGGGCGCTCGCCAGCCGGCACATGGAAGCGGTGGCCGGCGGCCGGCCGGCCGCGGGCGGCGGCTTTTACTACGAGCCGACGCTGATCGCGGGAGCCCGGCAGGAAGATGAAATCGTGCGCAGGGAGGTGTTCGGTCCGGTAGTGTCGGTCACCCGCTTCTCCGACGTCGAGCAGGCGATCGAATGGGCCAACGACTCGGAGTACGGGCTGGCCTCTTCGGTCTGGAGCAGGGATCTCGGCAAGGCCATGAAGGTGGCGAGCCGGCTCGAGTACGGCTGCACGTGGGTCAACACGCACTTCATGCTGGTCAACGAAATGCCGCACGGCGGGCTGAAGATGTCCGGTTATGGCAAGGACCTGGCGCTCTACGGGCTGGAGGATTACACGGCGGTGCGGCACGTCATGCTCAATCTCGGCTAGGTGCCGAGCGCGCAGCGAACCCGAGGCAGACGCGCGTAAGGCCTCGGTACCCGTCAGCGCGGTGCAACGCGCGCGGGGAGCTGTGCTATCGTGCGCCCCATGCGAGCGCTGAGCAGCACGCAGCTGTACTTCCGGCTGTTGCGCCATGTCCGGCCCTACTGGGCCATCTTTGCACTCTCCATCCTGGGCATGCTGATCAGCGCCGCGACCGAGGTGGCGCTGCCCGCAGCGATCAAGCCGTTTCTCGACGGCACCTTCATCGACAAGGACCCCTTTCTCATCCGCTGGATGCCGGTGTTGCTGGTGGTGATCTTCCTGGTGCGGGGCATCGGCCAGTACATCGGCCAGTACGCCAGCACCTGGGTCGGAAACAAGGTCGTGATGGATCTGCGCGACCGGATGTTCCGCCGCATGCTGGCGCTGCCGCTCGGCTACTTTCACGACCACGCCTCGGGCAACCTCGTCTCGCGCTTCACCTACGACGTGACCCAGGTCGCCCAGGCGGCCACACAGGCCGTCACGGTGCTGGTGCGCGATTCGCTGTCCATCGTCGGGTTGGTCGCCTACCTGCTGTACCTGAACTGGAAGCTCACGCTGATCTCGCTGCTCATGGTTCCGCCGATCGCGCTGGTTGTGCGGGTGTTCAACTTCCGGCTGCGCCACATGAGCCGGGCGACGCAGGCGGCGATGGGCGATCTGACGCAGGTGGTCCAGGAGAGCATCGACTGCAACAAGGTGGTGAAGATCTTCGGCGGGCAGGACTACGAGACCGCGCGCTTCAACGCCACCAGCAACCGCTTGCGCGGTTTTCAGATGAAGCACACCGCCGCAGCCGCGGCGAACGTGCCCATCGTCCAGTTGCTGGCCGCGATCGCCACCGCGGTGGTGATCTACTACGCCACGCTCCAAGCCCAGCAGGACGCCACGACCGTGGGCGGCTTCGTCTCCTTCCTTGCTGCGATGCTGATGGTCACGGCGCCGCTCAAGCGCCTGACCGGCGTGGCGGAGCACCTGCAGCGCGGCTTGGCCGCGGCCGAAAGCGTGTTCGCCCTGGTCGACGAGCCGCCGGAACGCGACGCCGGCCGCGTGACGCTCGACCGCGCTGCCGGCGAGATCCGCTTCGAGCACGTAACCTTCCGGTACCCGCGCAGCGCGCGACCGGCGCTGCGCGATATCAATCTCACGGTCCGCGTGGGCGAGACCGTCGCGCTGGTCGGCTCCTCGGGCAGCGGCAAGACCACGCTCGCCAATCTCATTCCGCGCTTCTACCGTCCGGATTCCGGGCGCATTCTGCTTGACGGCCACGATTTGGACTCGCTCACACTGGCGAGCCTGCGCGCCAACATCGCGCTCGTCAGCCAGGAGGTCGCCCTGTTCAACGACACGGTGGCGGCCAACATCGCCTACGGCACCAACGCCGGCGCCGACCGCAAGGACATTGAGCGCGCTGCCGAGGCAGCACACGCAATGGAATTCATCCGCGCCATGCCCCAGGGGCTCGACACGCTGATCGGCGAGAACGGAATGCGTCTCTCCGGCGGGCAGCGCCAGCGCCTGGCGATCGCCCGCACGATCTTGAAGAACGCCCCGGTCCTGATCCTCGACGAAGCGACCTCGGCGCTCGACTCGGAATCGGAAAAGCACGTGCAGGCCGCGCTGGAGGAGTTGATGCGCAACCGTACCACGGTGGTCATCGCGCACCGGCTTTCGACGATCGAGAAGGCGCATCGGATCGTCGTGTTGGACGAAGGGCGGATCGCCGAGACCGGGTCGCATGCCGAGCTGCTGGCGCGGGGCGGCATCTACGCACGCCTCTACCACATCCAGTTCGCGCTGGGCGCCGTGCAGGCGAGCCCGGCGCTTGCTTCGACTGGTAGCGCCTGAGCGCTACGGGGCACGCCGCCGGCTCTAGTGTGCCCGATCCCAGTTCGGGCCGGCGCCGATGTCGACGACCAGCGGCACGGCGAGCTTGGCCACGCCGGACATCAGCTCCGGGACGCACTGGCTGATCCGCCCCAGCTCCGCCTCCGGCGCCTCGAACACCAGTTCGTCGTGCACCTGCATGATGAGTCGGGTGGCCAGATGTTCCGCGGTAATCCAGCGCTGCACCGCGATCATGGCGAGCTTGATGAGGTCGGCCGCCGTGCCTTGCATCGGCGCGTTGATCGCGGCGCGCTCCGCGGCTTGGCGCCGGGCGTTGTTCGACGCGCGGATGTCGTTCAAGTACAGACGCCGACCGAACACCGTCTCCACGTAACCGCGGGTCCTCGCGCTCTCCCGGGTGCGCTGCATGTAGTCGGCGACGCCGGGGTAACGGGAGAAGTAGCGGTCCATGTACTGCTGCGCGGCAGCGCGCTCGATGCCGAGTTGCGCCGCCAGCCCGAACGCGGACATGCCGTAGATCAGCCCGAAGTTGATCACCTTGGCGTAGCGCCGCTGCTCGGGCGTGACGGCGTCCGTTGCGACGCCGAAGATCTCCGAAGCGGTGTGCCGGTGGACATCTTCTCCCCGGGAGAAGGCCTTCAGCAGGTTCGGGTCCTGCGACAAGTGCGCCATGATGCGCAGCTCGATCTGCGAGTAGTCGGCGGATACGATCATCCATCCCCGGTCGGCGATGAACGCCTCGCGGATCCGGCGTCCCTCCGGCGTGCGCGCCGGAATGTTTTGCAGGTTCGGCTCGTTGCTCGCCAGGCGTCCGGTCACTGCAACGGCCTGTCCATAGGTCGTGTGCACGCGGCCGGTCCTCGGATTGACCATTTTCGGAAGCTTGTCGGTATAGGTGGACTTCAGCTTGGAGAGCGCACGGTGTTCCAGGATCAGCTTGGGCAGCGGGTGATCGAGTGCCAGTTGCTCCAGCACGTCCTCGTCGGTCGAAGGCTGTCCGGTGGGCGTCTTCTTCAGGATCGGCAGCTGGTGTGCCTCGAACAGGATCTCCTGCAACTGCTTGGGGGAGCCAAGGTTGAAGCGCCGGCCAGCAAGTTCGTGCACCCGCCGTTCCAGTTCGGCGATGCGTTGTCCCAGCTCCCTGCTCTGCCCTTCCAGGGCGGCGACATCGAGCAGCACGCCGTTGCGTTCCATGACGAACAGCACGTCCAGCACGGGCATCTCGATCTCGTGATAGACATAGCTCAAGCGTTCATCGCGCGCGAGCTGCGGGTACATCGCCTGGTGCAGCCGCAGCGTCACGTCGGCGTCTTCCCCCGAGTACTGCGTCGCCCGGGCGATATCCACCTGTTCGAAGCCGATGCGTGAGGTGCCTTTCCCGGTTACCTCGTCATAGGTGATGGTCTTGATACCGAGATGGCGCTCGGCCAAAGCGTCCATGTCGTGCGGCCGGTGCGCTTCGAGGACATAGGACTGCAGCAGCGTGTCGTGCTGCACGCCGGTCACGCGGATGCCGTGGTTCATCAACACATGCATGTCGTACTTCAGGTTCTGGCCCAGCTTGGCGCGCGCCGCGCTTTCGAGCCACGGCCCGAGCCGGCGCAGCACCGTTTCCACTGACAACTGCTGCGGGGCTCCGGCATAGCGGTGACCCATCGGGATATACGCCGCGCAGCCAGGTTCGGTGCACAGCGAGATGCCCACCAGCTCGGCCGCCATCGGGTCGAGGCTGGTCGTCTCGGTGTCGATGGAAACGAGCGCGGCGCGCTCGACGCGCTGGGCCCAATCCTCCAGGTCCTGCTCCGTCAGTACCGTGCGGTAGTCGCGCGGGGGCGCTGCCGGCGGGCTCGCCGGCGTGGCGTCTGGGGCGGCCGACTCCACGCCCGGCGAACGCTCTTTCAGCTCGCGCAGCCAGGATCTGAAGTCCAGCCGCTCGAACAGCTCGGCCAGCCGTTTCACATCCGGCGGCTGCGGTTGCAGCTGCTCGACTTCGAACGGCAGGTCGACATCGGTCTTGATCGTGAGGAGCTGCCGCGCGGTGGGCAGCCAAGAGATCGCCTTGCGCAGGTTCTCGCCCGCCGCGCCCCCGATCTCATCGGCGTGGCGCACGATTTCTTCCAGTGAACCGTATTGGGCCAGCCACTTCGCCGCGGTCTTCGGGCCGACTTTTTCCACGCCGGGCACGTTGTCCACGCTGTCACCGACCAGGGTGAGGAAGTCGATCATCTGCTCTGGCCGCACTCCGAATTTGGTTTCCACGCCCTTGGCGTCCAGCGTCTCGTTGGACATGGTGTTGACGAGCGTCACGGAGCCGTCGAGCAGCTGGGCGAGGTCCTTGTCGCCGGTCGAGATCACGGTGCGCATGCCCTTGCGGCTTGCCTGCCTGGCCAGCGTGCCGATCACGTCGTCGGCCTCGACGCCTTCCACGGCGAGCAGCGGCCAGCCCATGGCCCGGATGCATGCTTGCAAGGGCTCGAGCTGTGCCGCGAGATCGTCGGGCATCGGCGGCCGGTTAGCCTTGTATTGCGGGTAGACGTCGTCGCGAAAGGTCTTTCCTTTTGCGTCGAATACGCAAGCGATATAATCCGCGGCGGTTTCCTTCCTCAGACGGCGCAGCATATTCAGAACGCCGTACACCGCGCCCGTGGGCTCCCCGTTCCTGTTGCGCAAGTCCGGCAGCGCGTGAAATGCACGGTACAGATAAGACGAGCCGTCGACCAGCAGCAGCGTTTTCATCACAGCGTGAAGTCAGAGGATGCCGAATGAGCGAAAAGCAGAAACTTCCGGTCCCGCTTGCGCCCGAACTGGTGGAGAAAGCCTGGTCGGCGCGCGAGTCGTGGCGAGTGTTCGGAATTATGGCAGAGTTCGTCGAGGCCACCGAACGCCTGGCCCACATCCGGCCCGCGGTGTCGATATTCGGCAGCGCGCGTGTATCGCCCGAACATCCCTACTACAAACTCACCGAGAACATCGCCCGCGCGCTCTCCGATGCCGGTTTCGCGGTGATCTCCGGCGGCGGGCCGGGGATCATGGAAGCGGCGAACCGGGGCGCCTACTTCGGCAAGTCGCTCTCGGTGGGCCTGAACATCCAGCTGCCGCATGAACAGCTCTCGAACGCCTACCAGGACATCAGTCAGACCTTCCGGCATTTCTTCGCGCGCAAGGTCATGTTCGTGAAGTTCGCTTCGGCCTATGTAGTGCTGCCCGGCGGCTTCGGCACCATGGACGAGCTGATGGAGGCGCTGACCCTGGTGCAGACCGGTAAATCGCGCAAGATCCCGATCATCCTGGTGCACAAGCCGTTCTGGCGCGGGCTGCTGGACTGGCTGCGCACCACGCTGGTGGATGAGAAGATGATCGACGCGGAGGACATGAACCTGATCCAGATCATCGACGACCCGAAACAGATCGTCGAGGCGATCTTCACGCACTACGAGCACCGCACCTTCGAGCCTTCCGCCGCGGAGCGCGAGGCGCAGCTCAGTCTGTAGCCCGCCGCCGCTCATGTCGGTCTTCACCACCGTCACCCGGGAAGAGCTCGCCGCATGGCTGAAAAACTACTCGATCGGCGTGCTCACGCATTTCGAAGGCATCCTGTCGGGCATCGAGAACACCAATTACTTCGTCACGACCACCCACGGCCGCTACGTGCTCACACTGTTTGAGAAGCTGACCAGGAACGAGCTTCCGTTCTATCTCAACCTGATGGCGCACTTGTCGAATCACGGACTGCCGGTTCCCAGGCCGATCGCCAATCTGCAGAACCAGTTGCTGGGAGAACTCAAGGGCAAACCGGCGGCTATCGTGACTTGCCTGCCCGGGGAGCCGGTGATGAGTCCCACGCCACAGCATTGCGCGCAGGTGGGCGAGGTGCTCGCCGACCTCCACCTGGCGGGACAGACCTATCAGGGCTACCTGGACAACCTGCGCGGGCCGAAGTGGTGGACCGCGGTCGCGCCGGAGATCTACCCCTTTCTGTCGGCGGAGCAGCGCGCGCTGCTGGAATCGGAAATCGCATTCCAGGCCAGCCAGTCGCGCGAGGGGCTTCCGCGCGGAGTGGTGCATGCCGATCTGTTTCGCGACAACGTGCTGTTCAACGGCAGCGGGGTGGGCGGATTCATCGATTTCTATTTCGCCTGCGTGGACAGCTTGATCTACGACGTGGCGATCACTGTGAACGACTGGTGCACCACGGCCGAATGCGCACTCGATCCGCAGCGCGCGCGGGCGCTGCTGGGGGCCTATGAGTCGGTGCGTCCCTTCACCGAGGCCGAAGTGAGGGCTTGGCCAGCGATGCTGCGCGCAGGGGCGCTGCGTTTCTGGGTATCGCGCCTCTACGACTACTACCTGCCGCGGCCCGGCGAACTGACCCATGCGCACGATCCGGACCGGTTCCGCCGGATCCTGCTCCATCACCGTAACGCCTCGCCGGCGCCGTTGCGCTTGTCAGCGTGATGCACATCCGGCGGGTCGGCGCAAGACGGCTCCATTCCCGGAGTCTGGCGCACGGGTGATCGGCCTGATCGCGCCGGCCGTTGCTCTCGATCCGTGCTGCCTGGCCGTTTCCTGCCTTTGCGCTGTTCCTCGGTGTCCGCGATGTTCCGGACGGCTCGAACTTGAATTCTTCTTCAGCCGGGGGAGAGTCTGGCATATTCGAGCGCGAGCAGTTTCAGTCCGGCGTCACGGAAACTGACCTGCACGCGCGCGTCCGCACCCCGTCCTTCGAACCTGACGATCACGCCGGAGCCGAACTTGGGATGGGTCACGTTCTGGCCGATGCGCAAGCCGGCCACCGTCGCCGGCGGCTGCGAACCACCCGGTGCGAAAGGTGCAGCCCGGGCCGCGGCGGGCCGCGGTGCGACCGCGTTGACGCGCCGGATGAGCGGGGCGGGAATCTCGTCGAGGAAGCGCGAACTGATGTTGTAGCGCGTCTGCCCGTGCAGCAGGCGCGTTTGCGCGTATGTCAAATACAGCCGGCGCCGTGCACGAGTGATGGCCACGTACATGAGCCGCCGTTCTTCCTCCAGTCCACCCTCTTCGTGCAGCGAGTTCTCGTGCGGGAACAGCCCTTCTTCCAGACCGCTGATGAACACCGCGTGAAATTCCAGCCCTTTGGCCGAGTGCACCGTCATGAGCTGCAGAGCATCGGCACCTGCCGCGGCCTGGTGCTCGCCGGCTTCGAGCGCCGCGTGCGTGAGGAAGGCCTGCAGCGGATCGGGGCTCGCTTCTTCCGCAGAAACTGTGAGTGCCTTCTCGCCCTCGGCGGAGCGACCCGCCAAGCCTTCTTCCGCAGTGAACGCCGCTCCAGCGTTTACCAGTTCCTCGAGGTTCGCCACGCGCTCCGCGCCGTCTCTCTCGGCCCGATAGTGCGCCATCAGGCCGCTCGCCTCGAGAACGTGCTCGATGACTTCCGGCAGCGGCAAGTCCAGTGTCGCGCGGCGCATGTCCTCGATCGAGTGCAGGAATGCCGCGAGCGCGGCTCCCGGTTTGCCGGCCGGCGCGCTGGTCAGCGCGGCCTGCCACAGCGTGCTGCCCGCCTGCTCGGCGGCGGCCTGCAGCTGCTCCAGCGTGCGGTTGCCGATGCCGCGCGCCGGGAAGTTCACCACGCGCAGGAAGGCGCCGTCGTCCGCCGGGCTGGCGATGAGCCGCAGATAGGCCAGCGCGTGCTTGATCTCCTGGCGTTCGAAGAAGCGCAGGCCTCCGTACACCCGGTAAGGGATGCCCGCGCTGAACAGAGCGTGCTCCAGCATGCGCGACTGCGCGTTGGAGCGGTACAGCAGCGCTATGTCGGACAGTGCCACGCCCTCGCCGCGCAGCCTGCAGACCTCTTCGAGGATGTAGGCGGCTTCCTCCGAGTCGGTCGCCGCCTCGAACAGCTGCAGCGGTTCGCCCTTGCCTTGCGCGGTCCAGAGGTTCTTGCCGAGCCGCAGCCGGTTATGGCTGATCAGCGCGTTGGCCGCGTCCAGTATGTTGCCGTGGGAGCGGTAGTTTTGTTCGAGCTTGATGACCTTGCGCACGCCGAAGTCGCGCTCGAAATCGAGCATGTTGTCCGAGCGCGCCCCGCGAAACGCATAGATCGACTGGTCGTCGTCGCCGACGGCGAACACCGCATTCGAGCGGCCCGCGATCAGCCGCAGCCACAGATACTGGAGCCGGTTGGTGTCCTGGAACTCGTCGACCAGGATGTGCTTGAAACGCTCCTGATAGTGCGCGCGCAGCGGTTCGTTCGCTTGCAGCAGCTCGAAGCAGCGCAGCAGCAATTCGGCGAAATCGACCACGCCTTCGCGGTTGCATTGCGCGTCGTAGGCCGCGTAAACCTCGCTCAGGCGGCGCGAGAAATCGTCCGCCGCCTCCACGCGCGAGGCGCGCAGGCCCTTCTCCTTGCTGGCGTTGATGAAGTACTGCGCCTGCTTCGGCGGGTATTTTTCGTCGTCCATGCCCAGCGCCTTGATGACGCGCTTGATCATCGAAAGCTGGTCGGCGCTGTCCAGGATCTGGAAGCTCTGCGGCAGACCGGCGTCGCGGTGGTGGGCGCGCAGCAGCCGGTTGCACAATCCGTGGAAAGTGCCTACCCACATGCCGCGGGTATTGATCGGCAGCATCGCGGAAACGCGCGTGAGCATCTCGCGCGCCGCCTTGTTGGTGAAGGTGACCGCCATCAGAGCGAGCGGGCTCACCTGACCGGTCTGGATCAGCCAGGCGATGCGGGTGGTGAGCACCCGCGTCTTGCCCGACCCGGCACCGGAGAGAATCAGCGCGGACTGGTTGGGGAGCGTGACGGCTTCGAGTTGTTGTTCGTTCAGGCCTTCGAGAATCTCTGACATCGCTGGCACGGGCGGGGACGGCGGCGCAATGGTACACGAAACCTCTAGGCATTCCGGTGGCGGGAGCGTCAAGCGCGGATCGCTCTACCGGCGCGGACGAGGCCAGAACAGGCGGGAACCGGGGTCAACGGTTCGCCAAGCGCGGCGGCGACGTCAGCGACGGGAAGCGGCCGGCGAGACGCCGGGATAAGCCTGCCTGAGGCGATCGCCCAGCGCGCGTGCCTCGACCCGGGTGGCAAACCCCTCCAGGCGCACGATGTAGAGGTTGCGTGCGCCTTCGCGCACCGGCCGGATTCGCGCCGGATAGCCATCGTCGCGCAGTCTGTCGTAAAGCGCCAGCGCGCCGTCTTGGCCGTCGAAGCGGGCGACGTCGAGGTTCCAGCTCCCCGTTCGCGACTGCGCGCCGCCTCCTGCCCGGATCTCGGTCTGCTGCGCCCACTCCTCGAGACGCTCTGGAGGTAGGGTCTGGACGCTAGGTTCGCCGCCCGCCGGAGCCTGGTAATACGTTCCCGCTTCTTTCAGCTCGAGCGCCTGGTCCGCTCCGCGGCTTATCGTGACACTGCCCTCGAGGAGCGCGACGACCTCACGATCGCCGAAGTTTCTGCCCCAGATGTCGGTGCCGCGGATTCCCGCCGTGACAGTGGTGAACTGCACGTCGATCTCGCGCCGGTAGCGGCTGCGGCTCGCCGCATCGGTCGTGAGCCGGAAGGCGCCTTCAAGCACCCTGAGCGTGGCTCGAAGCAGGCGAGCGCCCTCGCGGCGCACCGAGAGGGTTTCCAGCCTGAGGCTGCCGTTTTCCCCCAGTTTCACCCGGCTGCCGTCGGCGAGCTTCAGTTGCGCGCGCGACTCCCCTCCGGTTAAGACCTGGTCGCCGGCGCGCAATTCGGCTCCGGCCGCCAGCGGCAGCCGCTTGCCGTCTCGCGCCAGCCAAGCCGGGGCTTGAAGCACCTCCACCACGGCGTCAGCGGCAGCCGGCGCGGCGACGACGGCACTCAGCAGCAAAGCCAATGCAATGGCAACGTTACCGGGCATCGTCCGGTCCCCCGTTTGTCTGTCTGTCGGAACTTACGCAGCAGCGCGGCGTGCGGTTACGCAAGCCGACGATATAATTCCGCACTTTTCCGCCAGCGAGAAGCCGGTCGATGGACAGCCAGTACCACCCCGCAGCGGTGGAGCAGCGGGTGCAACGGCAGTGGGCCGACAAGCACGCGTTTCGAGCCGTCGAAGATGCCGGCCGCCCGAAGTATTACTGCCTGTCGATGTTTCCGTATCCGTCGGGCAAGCTGCACATGGGCCACGTGCGCAACTACACGATCGGCGACGTGCTCACGCGCTATCACCGGATGCGCGGCTTCAACGTGCTGCAGCCGATGGGCTGGGACGCGTTCGGGCTGCCGGCCGAGAACGCCGCCATGGCCAACGGCGTGCCGCCCGCGAAGTGGACCTACGACAACATCGCCTACATGAAGCGCCAGCTGCAGTCGCTGGGTTTCGCCATCGACTGGCAGCGCGAGATCGCGACTTGCAAGCCGGAGTACTACCGCTGGAATCAGTGGCTGTTTCTGCGCATGCTGGAAAAGGGTCTGGTCTACCAGAAGACCGGGGTGGTGAACTGGGACCCGGTGGACCAGACCGTGCTGGCCAACGAACAGGTGATCGACGGCCGCGGCTGGCGCACCGGCGCCGTGGTGGAGAAGCGCGAGATCCCGATGTACTACATGCGCATCACCGCCTATGCCGAGGAGCTGCTCGCCGCGCTGGACCGCCTGCCGGGCTGGCCGGAGCGCGTCAAGACGATGCAGGCGAACTGGATCGGCCGCAGCGAGGGCGTCAACATCGGTTTCCCCTACACGCTGGATGGCGAAGTCCGGCAGCTGCGCGTGTTCACCACCCGCGCCGATACCCTGATGGGCGCAACCTTCTGCGCGGTGGCGGCCGAGCATCCGCTGGCGGTCCGCGCCGCGCAGAGCAACCGGCAGCTCGCCGCCTTCATCGAGGAGTGCAAGCGGGGCAGCGTGATGGAAGCGGATCTCGCCACCATCGAAAAGAAAGGCATGCCCACGGGTCTGTTCGTCACACACCCGATTTCGGGCGAGCCGATCGAAGTCTGGGTCGGCAACTACGTGCTGATGAGCTACGGCGAAGGCGCCGTGATGGGGGTGCCTGCGCACGACGAGCGCGACTTCGCCTTTGCCAAGAAGTACGGTCTGCCGATCAAGCCGGTCATCGACGTCGAGGGAAAGCCCTACTCGACCGATGCCTGGCAGCCCTGGTATGCAAACTACGGTCGCTGCGTCAATTCCGGAAAGTACGACGGGCTCGACTACCCCGCGGCGGTGGAGGCGATCGCGCGCGATCTCGGGGCCAAGGGCTTGGGCGAAAAGCAGGTCCACTGGCGGCTGCGTGACTGGGGCATCTCGCGCCAGCGCTACTGGGGCACGCCGATTCCGATCGTGCACTGCGCGGCGTGCGGCGAAGTGCCCGTGCCGGATGAGCACCTGCCGGTGGTGCTGCCGGAGGACTGCGTCCCCGACGGCACCGGCAATCCGCTGGCGCGGCGCGCAGATTTCCTGAACACCGACTGCCCGCGGTGCGGGCGGCCTGCGCGGCGCGAGACCGACACGATGGACACGTTCGTCGACTCCTCGTGGTACTTTCTGCGCTTCGCCTGCCCGGACAACGAGCGGCAGATGGTGGACTGGCGCGTGAAGTACTGGCTACCGGTGGACCAGTACATCGGTGGGATCGAGCACGCTATCCTGCACCTGCTCTACGCGCGCTTCTGGACCAAGGTGATGCGCGACCTGGGGCTGGTAGCGCTCGACGAGCCATTCACCAACCTGTTGACCCAGGGAATGGTGCTGAACGAGATCTTCTACCGCAGGCTCGAATCCGGCCGCATCGTCTACTACAACCCCGCCGAGGTAGAGCTGAAGTTCGACGAGCAGGGCAGGCGCGTGGGCGCGGTCCTCGCGGCCGACGGCCAGCCGGTCGAGTCCGGCGGCGTGGGCACGATGTCGAAGTCCAAAAACAACGGCGTCGATCCGCAGGCGCTGATCGATCGTTACGGCGCGGACACAGCGAGGTTGTTCATCATGTTCGCTTCGCCCCCCGAGCAGACGCTGGAATGGTCGGATTCCGGAGTCGAGGGTGCCTACCGTTTCCTGCGGCGCCTGTGGTCGTTTGCCTACGATCATCGAGACCTCATCCTCGGGGAGTCCGCACGGCGCGGCGAAGGCGCGGAGCCGTGCTCCTATCCCGAGGACTGGCGCACGGCGGATCCGGAGGGGGCGTCGGTTCGGCGTGAGGTGCACGCCGTGTTGAAGCAAGTGAACTTCGATTTTCAGAAGTGCCAGTTCAACACCGTGGTGTCCGGGGCGATGAAGATCCTGAACGCGCTGTCCAGCCCCCGCGCTTTGGGCAGGATGGACGGCGATCCCTACGACTGGTCCTCCAAGGACCGCGCACACCTGCTTCACGAGTCGATGGGCATCCTGCTGCGCATTCTCTATCCGATCGTGCCGCACATCACCCAGGAACTGTGGCGTTCACTGGGCTTCGGCCAGGATTTGATGGAGGCGAGCTGGCCGCAAGTCGACCCGGCGGCACTCGAGCAGGACGAAATCGAACTGGTTCTGCAGGTCAACGGCAAGCTGCGCGGCAACATCCGGGTCGCGCGCGACGCCGACCGCGCGATGATCGAGCAGCAGGCGCTGGCCAGTCCGAGCGTGCAGCGCCACATCGCGGGGCAGGCCGTGAAGAAGGTCGTGGTCGTGCCGGGGCGTCTGGTCAACATCGTCGTCTGAGGATCGCCCGCGAGTGAAGCGCCTGAAGACGAGTAGCCACGGCCTCCGGCTTTGGGGACTGGCGGTGGTCCTGCTTCTCGCGGCGACGACGCTCAGCGCCTGCGGGTTTCGGCTACGCGGCCAGGCAGCGTTGCCGTTCGAGAGCATCTACATCGAAACCGTCGGATTCTCCTTGCTTGGCGCGGAACTGCGCCGCGCGATCCGCACCGGCGGCAAGACGCGCGTGGCCGACCGACCGGACGACGCGGAAGTCGTTCTGCGCATCACCGGCGAGCAGCAGGAGAAGCACGTCCTGTCGCTGTCCACCGCGGGCAAGGTGCGGGAGTTCGAGCTGCGCTATCGGCTCGCGTACCGGCTGCTGGACCGCACCAGCAACGACATCGTCCCGCCCGACGAGATCACCCTGCGGCGCGACTTGACCTATGACGACACCCAAGTACTGGCCAAGGAATCGGAAGAGGCGCTGCTCTACGAGGACATGAAGTCCGATGCCGTCCAGCAGTTGCTGCGGCGTCTGTCGGTAGTCAGGCTGTCCTCCTGATTCGCGCCGCTATAATCGCGCGCTGATTGCGCACCGCCCCCGCCATGCCCGAAGGTTCCGTAGGCGTCGTCAGCCCCAAGCTGCTGCACTTCGACGAGCCGATCGCGCTCAAGTCGGGGTTCACGCTCGACCGCTACGATCTGGCCTACGAGACCTACGGCGAACTCAACGCGGCGCGCAGCAACGCCATCCTGGTGTGCCACGCCCTGAATGCCTCGCACCACGTGGCCGGTATCTACGCCGACGACCCGAAAGACGTGGGCTGGTGGGACAACCTCATCGGACCGGGCAAGCCCGTCGACACCAACCGCTTTTTTGTCGTCGGCGTGAACAATCTCGGCGGCTGTCACGGCTCGACCGGTCCGGCCAGCATCAATCCGAACACCGGAAAGCGCTGGGGCGGAGACTTTCCGGTGGTAACCGTGGAGGACTGGGTCGAGGCGCAGGCCAGGCTGGCGACCCGGCTCGGCATCGAGCGCTTCGCGGCCATCATGGGCGGCAGCCTCGGCGCGATGCAGGCGTTGCAGTGGACCATCAGCCAGCCCGAGCGCGTGCGCAACGCGCTGGTCATTGCGGCGGCGCCGAAGCTCTCGGCCCAGAACATCGCGTTCAACGAGGTCGCGCGGCAGGCGATCACCACCGACCCGGATTTCCATGGCGGTAACTTCTACGAATACGGCGTGGTTCCAAAGCGGGGGCTTCGCATCGCGCGCATGATCGGGCACATCACCTACCTGTCCGACGACGTCATGGCGGAGAAATTCGGCCGCGCCCTGCGCGAAGGAGAACTGAAGTTCAACTTCGACGTGGAGTTCCAGATCGAGTCGTACCTGCGCTATCAGGGCGACAAGTTCGCCGAGCGTTTCGACGCCAACACCTATTTGCGCATCACCAAGGCGCTGGATTATTTCGACCCGGCCGCCGCCCACGGGGGCGACCTCTCCGCGGCGCTTTCTCCCGCCAGGGCGAACTTCCTGGTGGTGTCTTTCACCTCCGACTGGCGCTTCTCGCCCGCGCGCTCGCGCGAGATCGTCAAAGCCTTGGTCGACAACCGGCGCAACGTGAGCTACGCCGAAATCGACGCGCCCCACGGGCACGACGCGTTCCTGATGGACGATCCGCGCTATCACAACCTGATCCGCGCCTATCTGGAGAACATTCCGCTGTGAACGCCCCGCACACGCCGCCGCCGGCGTCGTCCAAGCTCGCACGCCGCGCCGATTTCGAGGCGATCGCTCAATGGGTGCAGCCCGGCGCGCACGTGCTCGATCTGGGCTGCGGGGACGGGTCACTGCTGCGCTATCTGAGGGAAACGCGCGGGGCGAGCGGCTACGGGATCGAGATCGACGACGAGAAGGTACTGGCGTGCGTGAAGCACGGCGTGAACGTGCTGCAGGCGGACCTCGAGTCCGGTCTTTCGGGCTTCGAGAGCGACCAGTTCGACTACGTTATCCTCTCGCTCACGCTGCAGGCGGTGCGCCACACCGAACGCCTGGTGAGGGAGATGCTGCGGGTTGGCCGCGAAGGCATCGTCACGTTCCCGAACTTCGGCTACTGGCGCCATCGGTTGCAGGTGCTGGCCGGGCGCATGCCGGTTTCCAAGGAACTACCCTACCAGTGGTACGACACGCCCAACGTGCACCTGTTCACGATCACGGACTTCGAGATCTTCTGCGCCGGCCACGGCATTCGCATTCTCGAACGGCGCGTGCTCGACGAAGGGCGCGAGGTTGCCTTCCTGCCCAACCTGCTCGGGGCGCTGGCCGTCTATCGTTTCGACGACTCCGGTCCGGCCTGAGGCGCTGCCGGATGCGCACGGCGGGCGAGCCAGACCAGAGCGAGCACCGGCACGCCCAGGGCGGCGCTGCCGGAGAAGAACACCGCGTAGCCGTAGTGATCCACCACCCAGCCCGACCATCCGGCGAGGAACTTCGGCAGCAGCAGCATCACCGAGCTGAACAACGCATATTGCGTGGCCGAATAGGCCACGTTGGTAAGCCCCGACAGATAGGCGACGAACGCAGCACTGGCGATTCCGGCACTCAGGTTGTCGGCGCAGATCACCATCAGCAGCCCGGGCAGATCATGGCCCCGGGTCGAGAGCCAGGCGAACAGCAGATTGGTCAGCGCTGAGAGCGCTGCTCCCAGGAACAGTACCCGCATCACCCCCAGCCGCAGCGCGAGTACCCCACCCAGCGCCGCGCCGGCAAGCGTCATCAGGACCCCGTAGACTCCCGAGACCACCGCCACTTCGTCCTTGGCGAATCCCATGTCGCGGTAGAACGGATTGGACATGACGCCCAGCACGATGTCGGAGATGCGGTAGGTCCCGATCAGCGCGAGCAGCAGGACCGCGTTCCAGCGGTAGCGCAGCACGAAGTCAACGAAGGGGCCGATGACTGCGGAATAGAACCACGACAACATTGCGGCGAGCCGCGGGGGAAGGCGACGCGCATGCAGCCGCTCGGCCATTGCGCGCTCGCGTTGCACGGTTTGGGGCGAGATCGCAACGACCGGCTCGCGGGAGAACAGCACGGTGGTGATGCCCACGCTCACGCAGGCCGACATGCACAGATAGGCGATGAGCCACGGCAGATGCTGGTAGCTTTCCTCGTCGGGATCGAACGCCGCCGCGATCGAAAGCGCGCCTGCCGAAGCGGTGATCATCGCAGCCCGGTAACCCACCTGGTAGGCGGCGGCCAGCGCTGCCTGAAGAGACGGCGCCGCCGACTCGATGCGAAACGCGTCCAGCGCGATGTCCTGCGTGGCCGAAGCGAAAGCCACCAGCACGGCGAATCCCACCAGGCGGTGCAGATGAGTGGTCGGGTCGCTCAAGGCCATGCCGACGAGCCCTAGCGCGATGACGACCTGGGAGGCCAGCAGCCAGCTGCGACGGCGCCCGAGGGCGCGGGTAAGCAGCGGTAGCGGCAACCGGTCCACGAGCGGCGCCCAGACCCACTTGAACCCGTAGGCAAGACCGATCCAGCTCAGAAAGCCGATCGTAGTGCGGTCGATTCCCGCCTCGCGCAGGCGATAGGACAGCGTGCCCAGCACCAGCAGCAGCGGCAGGCCGGCGGAGAACCCGAGCAGCAGCATGCGCGCCACCCGCGGCTCGGCATAGACGCGCAGATCACTGAGCCAGCTTCTGCGCGCCGCCGGCTCAGGCACGCGCCGTCCTAGAGCGTGTAGTCATACTCGATGATGAGCGGCGCGTGATCGGAAAAACGCTGTGCCTTGTAGATCTCGGCGCGCCGCGCCTTGCGCGCGATGCCGGGCGTGGCGATTTGGTAGTCGATGCGCCATCCCACGTTCTTGGCCCAGGCCCGGCCGCGATTCGACCACCACGTGTATTGCTCCGGCTCCTTGTTGAGCAACCGGAAGACGTCGACGTAGCCGAGTTTGTCGAACACGCCGGAGAGCCATTCGCGCTCCTCCGGCAGAAAGCCGGAGTTCTTCTGGTTGGCACGCCAGTTTTTCAGATCGATCTCCTTGTGCGCAACGTTCCAGTCGCCGCACAGGATGACTTCACGTCCGCTGGTGGCGAGCCGGTGCAGCGGCCCGATGACGCGCTCCATGAACTTGAACTTTACCGCCAGCCGTTCCGGAGAGCTGGAACCGGAAGGAATGTAGATCGACGCGATCGAGAGATTGCCGTACTGCGCCTCGATGTAACGGCCCTCGGAGTCGATGTCCGGAATGCCCAGTCCTTCGATGACGCGATCGGGACGCTTGCGGCAGTACACTCCTACGCCGCTGTATCCCGGCCGGTCGGAATAGTGGAAGTATCCCCGGTAACCGTCGGGATTGAGCATTTCCTCGCGCATGTCCTTGGCCTGTGCCTTGATCTCCTGCACGCAGACCACGTCGGCACCGTGCGAGGCGATCCACTTCAGGAAACCTTTGTTGACGGCCGAGCGTATGCCGTTTAGATTCAGCGTGACGATGCGAAGCACGAAATGAGTTCGGATTTCCGGCAGGAGTTCATCGCCTTCGCTCTGGCCAAGAAAGTACTGTGCTTCGGCGAGTTCAAAACCAAGGCAGGGCGTCTTTCCCCGTATTTCTTCAACGCCGGGCTGTTCAACGACGGCGACTCGTTGCGCCGGCTCGGGCAATTCTACGCGAAAGCCATTGGCGCGGCGGCGCTCGAGTTCGACATGCTGTTCGGTCCCGCCTACAAGGGCATTCCGCTGGTCACGGCGACCGCCGTCGCTCTGGCAGAGAGCGGGCGCAACGTGCCGTTCTGTTTCAACCGCAAGGAAGCCAAGGACCACGGTGAAGGCGGGTTGACGATCGGCGCGCCGCTCGCAGGCCGCGCGATCATCGTCGATGATGTGATCTCGGCCGGGACCTCGGTCGGAGAATCGGTGCGGATCATCCGCGCGGCCGGCGCCGAGCCGTGTGCGGTGGTCATCGCGCTCGATCGCATGGAGCGCGGCTCGGGGACACAGTCTGCCGCCCAGGAGGTGCGCGCCCGCTTCGGAATACCGGTCGTCAGCATCGCCAATCTCGATGATTTGATGGCGTTTCTGTCGGCTCGGCGGGAGCTGGCACAGCAGTTGCGCGAAGTCGAGCGTTATCGCAGCCAATACGGGGCAATCCCATGAAGGGCTTACAGAGAATCCTCATCGGCGCGTTCCTGGCCCTGCTTGGCGCCAGCTTCGCCGCGCACGCCCAGGTCAAGCGCTCCGGTCCGGCCAGCGCGATGTACAAGTGCAAAGACGCCGAGGGACGCACTTACTACGCCGACAAGCTCGGGCCCGAGTGCGTGGGGGGCGTTCAGGAGTTGTCGCGCCAGGGCCTGAGAGTTCATCGGCCCGCGCCGGCCGGAGCGTCGAGCGCGGAGACAACCGCCGCAGCGCCCGTGAATCTCGACCGCGAGCGGCGCGACAAGGCGCTGCTCGCGACCTACTCCTCGGAAGAGCAGATCGAGGCCGCCAAGCAGCGCAACCTGGCGCTGCCGGTACAGGCGATCAAACAGGCGGAGTCGAAACTGGAACGCGCCCGGAAGGAGCTGCACGGGCTGCAGGCCCAGGCAGATGGCTATGCCGGCCAAAAGAAGCAGATCCCCGCCTCGTTGCTGGAGGACGTGCGTTCCAAGGAAGCCCTGGTTGCCCGGCTCGCCGAGGAGCTGCAGAGAAAACGGGAGCACGTGGCCGGGATCGAGCAGCGCTTCGAAGCCGACAAGCAGCGCTTCCGCGAACTCAGCCTGAAGCAGGCCGCGCGCTAACCCGCAAGCTTGCGGCGCAAGATGTCGTTCACCTGGGCCGGGTTGGCCCGGCCCTGGGTTGCCTTCATCACCTGCCCGACCAGGGCGTTGAACGCCTTCTGCTTTCCGTTCTTGTAGTCGGCCACCTGTTGCGCGTTCTGGGCCAGCACCTGGTCGACGATTCCCTCGATCGCGGCGGAATCCGAGATCTGCTTCAGCCCGCGTCGTTCGATCACTGCGTCCGCGCTGCCCTCTCCCTCCCACAGGGCATCGAACACTTCCTTGGCCATCTTGGAAGACAGCGTTCCATCCAGCAGCCGCGCAAGCAAACCGGCAAGCGTGCCCGGCGCCAGCGGTGAGCGGGCGATGTCCAGTTCGGCGCGATTGAGCGCCGCGGCCAGCTCGCCGTTGATCCAGTTCGCCGCGAGCTTGGCGGCCGCTGGCCGGTCGGCGGCCCGCAAGGCGTCGAGCACCGACTCGAAGAACTCCGCGGTCTCGCGGTCGGCGACCAGCAGCTGCGCGTCATAGGCGGACAGCGCATAGTCGCGCTGATAGCGCTCGCACCGCGCCTGAGGCAGCTCGGGCAGCTGCGCGCGCACACGCTCCAGCCAGTCTTGCGCGATCTCCAGCGGAAGCAGGTCCGGGTCAGGAAAGTAGCGGTAGTCATGCGCGTCTTCCTTCGTGCGCATCATGCGGGTGCGCCCGCTCTCGGGTTCGAACAGCACGGTGGCCTGCTCCACGCGCCCTCCGCTTTCCAGGGTGTGGATCTGCCATTGCGCTTCGTACTCGATGGCCTGCTGGAGGAAGCGGAACGAGTTGAGATTCTTGATCTCCCGGCGCGTTCCGAGCGGTGCGCCCGGCCTGCGTACCGAGACGTTGGCATCGCACCGGAAGCTGCCTTCCTGCATGTTTGCGTCGCTGATGCCGATCCAGCGCACCAAAGCGTGCAGCGCCTTTGCATAGGCTACCGCCTCCGCTGCCGATCGCATCTCCGGCTCCGAGACGATTTCCAGCAGCGGCGTTCCGGCACGATTCAGATCGATCCCGGACATGCCGTGAAAATCCTCGTGCAGCGACTTGCCGGCATCTTCCTCGAGGTGTGCACGGGTCAGGCGTATGGTCTTCTCCCGGCCGTCCGCGCGGATGCCGATGGCGCCTCCCTGGACGATGGGGATTTCGTACTGGCTGATCTGGTAGCCCTTGGGCAGATCCGGGTAGAAGTAATTCTTGCGGGCGAAGATCGACCGGCGGTTGATGCTCGCTCCCACCGCCAGCCCGAAACGCAGTGCCCGCTCCACCGCGCCCTTGTTCAGCACCGGCAGCACGCCCGGCAAGGCCATGTCGATGGCGCACGCCTGGGTATTCGGCGCTGCGCCGAAAGCGGTCGACGCGCCGGAAAAGATCTTCGACTTGGTCGACAGCTGCACGTGGGTCTCCAACCCGATGACGATTTCCCATTCCATGGCGATACCCTAGTGCGCGCGCCATCGGGCGCGGCAGATGCAGAAGCTGTGCGCACAAAGGTCCAAAGGGGCGAACACTGTCCTTGCCTCCCCGATCATTCGAACCCGGGCGGAACGCGCAGGTGCCAGTCGGTTGCCTGCTGGTAACGATGGGCCACGCCGAGCAGTCTTGCCTCCTCGAAGTAGTTGGCCATGAGCTGCAGGCCCACCGGCCGATTGCGGGCGCCGAAGCCGCAGGGAATGCTCATTCCCGGAATGCCGGCCAGGCTGCCCGGTATGGTGTACAGATCCGACAGATACATGGCGACCGGGTCGGCGGCTCTCTGGCCGAAGTCGAACGCGACGCTCGTGGTGACCGGGCCGGCAATGACGTCACATTCGGCAAAGGCGCGCCGGAACTCGTCTGCGATCAGGCGCCGGACCTTCTGCGCCTTCAGGTAATACGCGTCGTAGTAGCCGTGCGAGAGCACGTAGGTGCCGATCAGAATGCGGCGCTTGGGTTCCGCGCCGAAGCCTTCGGCTCGAGTCTTCTTCATCATGTCGGTGAGGTCGGCGTAGCGCTTTGCGCGGTGGCCATAGCGCACGCCGTCGAACCGGCTCAGATTCGAGGAACACTCGGCGGGCGCGATCACGTAGTACACGGGTATCCCGAGCCGCGCGTTCGGCAGCGAAATTTCCTTCAGTCGCGCGCCCAGCCGGGCGTAGACATCGAGTGCCTCTCGCACCGCTTTCTCCACGTCGGGCTCCAGCCCGGCGCCGAAAAACTCCTTCGGAATCCCGATGCGCAGCCCCCGAAGGTCGATCTCCAGATCGCGCGTGTAATCCTCGGGCTCGCGCTCCACGCTAGTGGAATCCTTCGGATCGAAGCCCAGCATCGCGTTGAACACCAGGGCGGCGTCCTCGGCGCTGCGGGTCATGATTCCCGCCTGATCCAGGCTGGAGGCAAAGGCGATCATTCCCCAGCGCGAAGCGCGGCCGTAGGTCGGCTTGATGCCCGTCACTCCCGAGAAGGCGGCCGGCTCGCGGATCGAGCCCCCGGTATCGGTCGCTGTGGCCGCCGGCACCAGCCTGGCCGCCACCGCGGCAGCCGAGCCCCCGGAGCTGCCGCCGGGAACCGCCGAGCGGTCCCAGGGATTGAGGACGCTGCCATAGGCGCTGTTCTCGTTCGAGGAACCCATGGCGAACTCGTCGCAGTTGAGCTTGCCCAGGGTGACCATGCCCGCTTCGGCCAGTCTCTGCACCACCGTGGCGTCGAACGGGCTCATGTAGCCCTCGAGCATGCGCGAGCCGGCCGTCGAGGCGAAGTCCCGAGTCACGAAGATGTCTTTGTGAGCGACCGGCACCCCGGTGAGCGGGCCGCCTTCTCCGGCGGCGAGGCGCTGGTCGGCGCGGCGCGCCTGCGCTAGGGTCACATCGGGACGCACGTCGAGAAAGGCGTTCAGTTCCCGGCAGCGGCCGATGCGGTCCAGAAACAGCTGCGCCAGCTCGCATGCGGAGATCTGCCTCGCGCGGAGCAGACGGCCCAGTTCGGCCACGGACTGGTCGAACACCGGGTGGCCCCTACTCGATGACTCTGGGAACCAGGAATAGGCCGTTTTCCTGGGCCGGCGCGTTGCGCATGTTGGCGTCGCGATCGTCCGGCTCGGTGACCACATCCTCGCGCAGCCGCTGGCTTCCCCCCAGCGGGTGCGACATCGGCTCCACGCCCGCCGTCTCCACCGCCTGCATCTGCTCGATCAACCGAAGAATGCCGTTCAGCTGTTCGCGGATGCGTTCGGCTTCTGCAGCCGTGATGTCGATGCGCGCCAGATGGGCGATGCGGCCGATATCGTCGAGGCTAAGAGACATTCTGGAAGCGTGAGCTTGCGGAGGGGCCCGCCGGGGTCTAGCGCCGCCGCGGGGGGCGGCCGAGCGAGCCGCGAATGCCCGTGTTTTCTGTTAACTGCCTAGCGGCGTTAGGTTATCATAAGTCGCCCAGCTTTCCGCGTGGCAACGCGCCCCTTCCACGGACTATGTTCGGCTTCCTCAACGGCTATTTCTCCAACGACATCGCGATCGACCTCGGTACGGCGAATACGCTGATCTACGTCCGCGGCAAGGGGATCGTGCTCAATGAGCCCTCGGTTGTGGCGATCCGCCAGGAGGGCGGACCGAACGGCAAGAAGGTCATTCAGGAAGTGGGGCTCGCCGCCAAGCAGATGCTCGGACGCACGCCGGGCAACATCACCGCCATTCGCCCCATGAAGGACGGGGTGATCGCCGACTTCACCGTGACCGAGCAGATGCTCAAGCAGTTCATCAAGAAGGTCCACGACAACCGCTTCTTCGCACCGAGTCCGCGCATCGTCATCTGTGTGCCCTGTGGTTCCACCCAGGTGGAGCGGCGCGCGATCCGGGAGTCGGCCTATGGCGCGGGTGCGCGCAAGGTCGAACTGATCGAGGAGCCGATGGCCGCCGCGATCGGCGCCGGGTTGCCGGTGGAGGAGGCGACCGGTTCGATGGTGGTCGACATCGGTGGGGGTACCACCGAGGTCGGCGTCATCTCGCTCGGCGGCATCGTCTACTCCGGGTCGGTCCGGGTCGGCGGCGACAAGTTCGACGAAGCGATCATCAACTACATCCGTCGCAACTACGGCATGCTGATCGGCGAGACGACTGCGGAGGAAATCAAGAAGGAGATCGGCTCGGCCTTCCCAGGCTCCGAAGTGCGCGAAAAGGAAGTCAAGGGCCGCAACCTCGCGGAAGGCATTCCGCGCAGCTTCACCATCTCCAGCAACGAGATCCTGGAAGCACTGACCGATCCGCTGAACAGCATCGTCTCCGCGGTGAAGTCGGCGCTGGAGCAGACGCCGCCGGAACTCGGTGCGGACATCGCCGAGAAAGGAATGGTTCTGACCGGTGGCGGCGCGCTGCTGCGGGACATCGACCGCCTGCTCATGGAGGAGACGGGCCTTCCGGTCATCGTCGCCGACGACCCGCTCACCTGCGTGGTGCGCGGATCGGGCAAGGCGCTGGAGAAGATGGACAAGCTCTCCGGAGTGTTCACCAGCGATTGAGTCACGGCCAGGCGACGGTGGGTAGCCAGCGCCGGCACGCCGTGCCGCTGGGGCGCTGAGCGCCTGCGCCACACGCACCACCCATGGAGCACACCCCGCCACCCTTCTTCAAGCGTGGACCAAGCCTGCTCACGCGGCTCACCTTCTTTTCCCTGTTGTCCATCGTTCTGCTTTATTCGGACGCGCGCTTTCGCTACCTGGAAGACGTGCGCCGCGCCGTGGCGGTCGTGCTCTATCCCTTGCAGCGGCTGGCGCATGTCCCGGGCGAAGTCGCCGGGCGGATCTCCGGGTTCTTCGTCACGCACTCGGCCCTGAGGCGCGAGAACGAGCGGCTCAAGCACGAGAACTTCGTCAACTCGGGTCAACTACAGGCCTACCAGGCGCTGGCGGCCGAGAACGACCACCTGCGCGCGTTGATGCAGTTGCGCGGCCGGATCGAGCGCCCCTCGCAGGTCGCGGAGATTCTCTACGCCGCGCGCGACCCCTTCGTGCGCAGGGTCGTGCTGGACAAGGGCTCGACCCACGGCGTGGAGCTCGGCGCCGCGGTGGTCGGCGACGCGGGGCTGGTGGGCCAGGTGCAGCGGGTCTTTCCCTGGGCGGCGGAGGTGTCGCTGGTGACCGACCGCGACCAGGTCATTCCGGTGCAGGTGGTCCGCAACGGCCTGCGCGGTGTCCTGTTCGGTCTGGGCTACGACGGCGCGCTCGATCTGCGTTTCCTGCCGGTCAACGCCGACATTCAAAGCGGAGATCTGCTCGTCACCTCCGGCATCGACGGGACCTATCCGCCGGGCCTTCCGGTAGCGACCGTGGCCAACATCGAGCGCAATGCCGCCTATCCGTTCGCGCGGGTGCTGTGCACGCCCAGCGCCGCCGTCAACAGCCACCGCCAGTTGCTCGTGCTGGCCAAGGGGCCGCCGTTGCCAGAGCGCCTGCCGGCGGCGGACGCTCCCAAGGCACGCAAGACCCAACGCGCAGCGCAATGAACGTCTTCGGCTTCGAACAGCGCCACGCGGAGGAGATCCTGTTGCCGGTGAGGCCCGGCTACGTGGCGCTGAGCCTCCTGATCGCCTTCATGATCAACCTGCTGCCGCTGGAGGGGATGGCGCTTGCGCTGCGTCCGGACTTCGTCGCCCTGGTGCTGCTCTACTGGGGGCTGGAGTATCCGCGTCGGGTGGGCTTCGTACCGGCTTTCGCGCTCGGCCTGGCGATGGATGTGTCCGTGGGCAGCCTGTTCGGGCAGCACGCGCTCGCTTACTGCGCGCTCATGTTCGGTGCCATCGCCATGCATCGCCGCTTGCCGCTCTTCGGCGTGCGCGAACAGATCCTGCACGTCTTCGGCGTACTGCTTGCCGCGCAACTGATCGTGCTCGTAGTCCGTCTAGCGGCGGACAGCGACTTCCCGGGCTGGTGGTATTTCCTGCCCGCGGTCAGCGGCGCGATCCTATGGCCGCCGGTGCGCCACCTGCTGCGCGCGCCGCTGCGGCCGCGCGCTGCCGCGCAGGACGCCTGAGACCGTCGACCGCAGAGCGCCGCGTGAACCGAACGGTCGAGCTGAGAGATCATCAGCGCGAGCTGTATCTGTTCCAGATCCGGCTCGCGATCGCCGGCGCAGTGGTGTTGATCGCCTTCGCGCTGCTGTTCGTGCGCTTCGTCTATCTGCAGGTCGTGCAGCACCAGTACTACCACCTGCTTGCAGAGCAGAACCGGGTCAACGTCGTTCCCGTGGTGCCCAATCGCGGAGTGATCGTGGATCGCAACGGAGTGGTACTGGCCAACAACTTCGGCGCCTACACGCTGGAAATCGTTCCGGCCCAGGTAGACGACATCGACGCAGTGATCGACGAACTCGCCGGGCTGATCGAGATCACCGCGAAAGACCGCAAGCGCTTCCAGAAGCTGCTGGAGGAGGTTCCGGACTTCTCCGGCGTGCCGATCCGCACGCGACTGAACGACGAGGAAGTGGCGCGTTTCGCGGTCGAGCGCTACCGTTTTCCGGGCGTCGAGATCAACGCGCGGCTTTTCCGCCACTATCCGCTGGGCGAAGTCGCCTCGCATGTCGTCGGCTACATCGGCCGGATGAGCGAACCCGACTTCGAGGCCCTGCAGCGCCAGGGGCTCGCTCACAACTACAGCAAGTCGGACTATATCGGCAAAGTGGGCCTGGAGCAGCGTTACGAGAAGGAGCTGCGCGGCATCACCGGCTACGAACACGTCGAAACCGACGCCAACGGCCGCTCGGTGCGCACCCTGCGGTCGATCCTGCCAGTGTCGGGCAACAATCTCTTGCTGGCGCTCGACGCCAAGCTGCAGCAGGTGGCCGAGAACGTGTTCGGCGACTTCCGCGGCGCGCTGGTGGCGATCGAGCCCGCCACCGGCGGCGTGCTGGCGCTGGTGTCCCGACCGGGCTTCGATCCGAACCTCTTTGTCGAAGGCATCGAACCGCAGCACTGGGAGGCGCTGAACAACTCGCCCGATCACCCGCTGAACAACCGGGCGCTGCAGGGCGTCTATCCTCCCGGATCGACCTTCAAGCCCTTCATGGCGCTGGCCGGACTGGAACTTGGCAAGCGCACTCCGGGGTACACCATCTCCGACCCAGGCTACTTCGTGCTCGGCGGATCGGGGCACGTGTTCCGCGACTGGAAAGCCGGCGGGCACGGCCTTGTCAACCTGCATGACGCGATCGTGGTGTCCTGCGACACGTATTTCTACGGCCTGGCGCATGATCTGGGTATCGACGCCATCCACCAGTTCATGGGACAGTTCGGCTTCGGCAAGCGCACGGGTATCGACATCGAGGGCGAGGTCGCGGGGTTGCTGCCTTCCCAGCAATGGAAGCAGAAGCGCTTCGGCCAGCGCTGGTTTCCCGGGGATACCATCTCGGTGGGGATCGGGCAGGGCTACAACCTGGCCACGCCGTTGCAGCTAGCGTATGCAACCGCCATTCTGGCCAACGACGGGCGGGTGTTCCGACCGCATATCGTCAAGCAGGTCGAGAACAGTCAGACCGGCGAGCGGCTCACCATCGAGCCGCAGCCGATCGGCCAGGTGGAACTGAGGGAACAGAATCTGCGCCGCATCCGTGAGGCGATGATCGACGTCACGCGCCCTGGGGGCACCGCGGCGTGGGCGGGAATGAATGCAAAATACACCTTTGCCGGCAAGACCGGAACGGCGCAGGTGTTCAGCATGAAGGGGCAGGTCTACGACGAACGTCGGGTGCACGAGCGGTTGCGCGACCACGCGCTGTTCGTCGCTTTTGCGCCGGCCGAGCTGCCGCAGATCGCGGTGGCGGTCCTGGTGGAAAACGGTGGACACGGCAGCAGTACGGCCGCCCCGATCGCCCGCAAGGTGATCGACTACTACCTGCTGGGCATCGAACCGCAACCCGTCAAGCCCGCCGCTGCGGACGAGGAGGCCGAGGGTGATTAACCGGCTGGCCTCAATGGTCGGCAAGCACCTCGACCGGCAACTCCTGTTCATGGTTGGCGCGCTGCTCGCCGTGGGCATGCTGACGCTCTACAGCGCTTCGGGAGGGAGTCTAGACCGGGTTGCGGCTCAGTTCGGCAATGCGCTGGTCGCGCTGCTCGTGATGTGGGTCGCCGCCAACACGCCGCTGCACTATCTCCACCGCATCGCGCTGCCGGTCTATGTCGTCGGTCTGGTTCTGCTGGTCGGCGTGGCGTTCTTTGGCGAAGTGGTCAACGGCGCGCGGCGCTGGCTCAATCTCGGCATCACGCGCATCCAACCCTCGGAATTGATGAAGATTGCGGTGCCGCTGATGCTGGCCTGGTACTTCGACCGCTACGAGGCCGTGCTGAAGCTGCGCAACTTCGTAGTGGGGGCGGTGCTGCTGCTGGTCCCCGTCGCCCTGATCGCGCGGCAGCCGGACCTTGGCACGGCGCTGCTCATTCTCGCCGCCGGGTTCTACGTGCTGTTTCTGGCCGGGCTGTCGTGGAAGATCCTGGCGGCGCTCGGGGTGCTCGCCGCCGGCAGCCTGCCGCTGCTCTGGTCTTACATGCACGACTACCAGCGCCAGCGGGTGTTGACTCTGCTCGACCCGGCGCAGGACCCGCTCGGGGCTGGCTACCATACGATTCAGTCCACCATCGCCCTGGGCTCTGGAGGCGTGCTCGGCAAGGGCTGGCTCAACGGCACCCAGGCGCATCTCGATTTCCTGCCCGAGCGCACCACCGATTTCATCTTCGCCGTCTATGCGGAGGAGTTCGGACTGGCCGGCAATCTGGTCCTTCTGATCCTGTTCCTGCTGGTCATCGGCCGCGGGCTGGTCATCGCGGCCAACGCGCCGACCTTGTTCACGCGCCTGGTAGCGGGCGCGATTACCCTGACGTTTTTCACCTACGTCTTCGTCAATGTCGGCATGGTGAGCGGAATCCTGCCCGTCGTCGGAGTGCCGCTGCCCCTGATCTCCTACGGCGGCACTTCCCTGGTGACGATCCTGTTCGGCGTGGGTCTGCTCATGAGCATCCACACTCACCGCAGGCTCGTGCAGACATAGACCCGAGGACGGAGTGCCGAAAGCCGAACGGCGGGTTTGCGGAGCAAGTGCGGTCGCGGCGCTGTGCCTCGCAGTCGCGCTTGCCGCGTGCGGTTCGGTTCGCCCCCGCCCCGGCGGTTACTACCTCGACGACGGTCCGGGCGCCAACCCTCCGGCCGGTCTCGACCGTGTCCCGGACGCGGTGCCGCGCGCCGAACCGATCAATCGTTTCGCTTCGCGCCCCTACACGGTGCTGGGGCGCACTTATACGCCTTACACGGAGCTGCGGCCCTATCGGGCGCGCGGCCGCGCGAGCTGGTACGGGCGGCGCTATCACGGGCAAAGAACGTCCTTGGGGGAGATCTACGACATGTACTCAATGAGCGGCGCGCACACGCTGCTGCCTTTGCCGAGCTATGCCCGCGTGACCAACCTGGAAAACGGCCGCTCGGTCGTGGTGCGCATCAACGACCGCGGCCCCTTCCGCGAGGACCGCATCGTCGATCTGTCCTACGCTGCGGCACACAGGCTCGGGTTTCTGAACAGGGGCAGTGCGCTGGTGGAAGTCGAAGCCATCGTGCCTGGGCAGGAGCAACCTGTTTCGAGCGTGGCGGCTGTGACCGCGATTGCCCCGGCGCCGATGCCGATCACGGGCGATGCCGCTGGCGTGTTCGTTCAGCTGGGAGCGTTCGCCTCGCCCGAGAATGCGGCGGCGTTTGCGCGGCGCGTGCGCGCAGACCTGTCGTGGCTTCGCAATGCGCCGGTCGTGCATCGCCAAGGCGCTCTATACAAGGTCCGTACCGGTCCCTATGCCGACCGCGAGTCGGCGGAACGCGATGCCGCGCGCATGCGCCGGGCACTGGGCTTCAGTCCCTTCTTGACCAACCCCTGATCATCCACCGAAAACGTGCGTACTCTGATCTGCGGCTCCGTGGCCTACGACACCATCATGGTGTTCCACGATCGCTTCCGCAACCACATCCTTCCTGACCAGATTCATATCCTGAACGTGTCGTTCCTTGTTCCGGACATGCGCCGCGAATTCGGCGGCTGCGCGGGCAATATCGCCTACACCCTGAAGATGCTGGGCGGCGATCCGCTGGTCATGGCCACCGTCGGGCAGGACGCCCAGCCCTACCTCTACCGCCTGGAAAAACTGCGCCTGTCGCAGGCCCACTTGCGGCAGGTCGACGACACGTATACCGCGCAGGCCTTCATCACCACCGATCTGGACGACAACCAGATCACCGCGTTTCATCCGGGCGCGATGAACCATTCCCATCTGAACCATGTGTACGACGCCCGGGACGTCGGACTGGGCATCGTCGCACCCGACGGGCGCGAAGGCATGTTGCAGCACGCGCGCGAGTTCCACGACGCGGGCATTGCGTTCGTTTTCGATCCGGGCCAGGGGTTGCCGATGTTCGGCAAGGAAGAATTGCTCGAATTCGTGGACCGGGCGGATTTCGTGGCAACCAACGACTACGAAGCGAAGCTGCTGCAGGAGCGTACCGGTCAGAGCGTCGAGGCCCTGGCCAGGAAGGTCAAAGCCTTCGTCGTCACCCAGGGCGCCCACGGCTCGCTCATTCTGGCTGGCGGCCGGGAGTTTCGCATCCCCGCGGTAAAGCCCACCCGTGTGGTGGACCCGACCGGCTGCGGCGACGCCTACCGCGCCGGCCTTCTCTACGGAATCGCCAACGACCTGGATTGGCCCACAACCGGACGGCTTGCCTCGCTGCTCGGATCGATGAAGATCGCGCAGCGCGGCGCGCAGAACCATCAGTTCACCCCGGAAGAAGTCGCCGCGCGCTATCGCGAAGCGTTCGGCGCGGCACCCTGGTAGTCGGCCTCCCGCTTTTCGAATGCCCGCGCTCACCATTGTCCAGCAGCGAACCCAAGTCCGACGCCCGCTGCGCTGAGAGGCCGGCAGTGGCCGTTTCTCCACGGCGCGTGATGCGTCTCGTGCGGCTGGTCGCGCAACTGCTCGCCGGGCTGGTCACGGTCGCTTTGCTCTTCCCTTTCTACGGGCGCGAACGGCGCTGGCGCGCCGTGCAACGCTGGTCGGCGGGCATCTGCAGGATCGTGGGCCTCGAATTGAGCGTTTCGGGGGAGGTTCCGCGGCCCGCCGGACGTCCCGTGCTGGTGGTCGCCAATCATGTTTCCTGGCTCGACATCCAGGCGATTCACGCGGTCTGCCCGGTGCGCTTCGTGGCGAAATCGGAAGTGCGCAACTGGGCTGCCATCGGCTGGCTCTCCGCCCGCACCGGCACCCTGTTCATTCATCGCAGCCGGCACCGCCATGCCGCTCAGATCAATCGTGCCATCCATGAAGCGTTCGCGGCCGGGGACATGATCGCGGTATTCCCTGAAGGTACGACCACCGACGGCAAGCGGTTGCTGCGCTTTCACACCTCGCTCCTGCAGCCCGCGGTCGACGAGCAGGCACTCGTGGTCCCGCTCGCGCTGCGCTACGTGGACAGCGCCGGCGCGATCGACCTCACACCGAGCTACGTCGGTGACCGCAACCTCGTCCAGTCCGTCCTGGCGATCGTGGCCGCACCGCGCTTGCGCGCAGAGTTGCGCTTCTTGCCCGCCATCGAGGCGAAGGGTCGCACCCGGCGCGAACTGGCGCAGTTCACGCACACCGCCATTGCGACCGCGCTCAAGCTGCACGCCGCGGGCAGCGCACCTGGCAAGCCTTGCGATCCTCCAGCCGCACCGCCGACAGACCGCGCCCCCACAGGCACCCGCTGTCCAGCGCCAGAAGATTGCGCTCGATCCTGAGGCCGAGCGCCGACCAGTGGCCGCAGACCACGGTCGCCCCCGCGCTTTTGCGGCCAGGGACGAGAAACCACGGCAAGTAGCCGGACGGGACTTGCGCCAGCGTCCCCGTGAATGACAGCTCCATGCGCCCGTCGGGCGTGCAGATGCGCAGCCGCGTCATCGCGTTGATGATGACCCGCAGCCTGTCATGGCCGCCGAGCCGTTCCTCCCAACGGTCGGGTTGGCTGCCGTACATGTGCTGGATCAAGGCGCGGTAGCGCGGCCCGCGCAGCGCTTCTTCCACTTCCGCCGCAAGCTCGCGCGCGCGCGCCACGTCCCACGCCGGCAGCAGGCCGGCGTGAACCATTACCGCATCGCCTTCCACATGCAGCATCGGCCGCGCCCGCAGCCAGGCGAGCAGCTCCTCGCGGTCCGGCGCCGTGAGGATCGCATCGAGTGTATCGCTGGCGTGGATGCGGCCGAAGCCCTCCGCCACCGCCAAGAGGTGCAGGTCGTGGTTGCCCAGCACGGTGACCGCCCGGTCGCCCAGCGAGCGCACGAAGCGCAGGCATTCCAGCGACTGCGGGCCGCGGTTGACCAGGTCGCCGACGAACCACAGACGGTCGCGTGCGCCGTTGAATCCGATTTCGCTCAAGAGCTGTTGCAGGGAGTCGAAGCAGCCCTGCAGGTCGCCGATTGCGTAGGTGGCCATGCCGAGATTTCACCTCGGACGCACCTCGTAGAGAACCGCAAGACCAGAAACCGGATTCTTGATCTTGTCTCTGCTGGTGGTCTTGGTGCGCTGGTGGTTCGCTGTTCTTGTGTAGTGGGGTCTGCGAGAAAAGCGTGGCGAGCCGCGCTTTTCGTTGGCTGCCGGTCGCGCTATTTCGACCTGGCCACCATGTAGTCGACCGCGGCTTTGATGTCGGCATCCGGCGTGGACATCGCACCGCCCTTCGGTGGCATCATGCGGATGCCCTGGATGGCGTGCTCATGCAGGGTGCCGATGCCTTGCGCGATGCGCGGCTTCCACGCGGCCTGGTCGCCGAGCTTGGGTGCGCCGGCCACACCGGTTGCGTGACAAGCTTGGCAAGCCGCCCTGTAGACCTGCTCGCCGCGATTCGCACCGGTCTGCGGCGCGGGCGCCGCGACCGTGGGCGCGGGTTGCGCCGCAGCCGCGCCCGGAGACGGGGCCGTGGCGACTGCGGCGCCAATTACCACCTCGCCGACCGGCTTCAAGCGCTGTGCCACCGCCTCCTCGCTCATGGCCGGAGCGTCGGCATCGACTTTCAATCCCCCGGTAATCAGCTCGATCAGCAGCACGATGCCCACGACGGGAGCCAGGAATCCCGCGAGCACGACCGCCGCCAGTTGCTTCGGGGTCTTGATGAAGGAGGCGTGTTCTTCGATGTGCGGGTCTGCCATGCGCGGCATCGCTTGCGGACAGCGTTGAAAAAAACCGCGCGATTATAGGCGAGATCGTGCGCAGCGGAAAGCGAAACGTAGACCGAACAAGCGTTTACGGTTATCCTAAACGCCCTCGCGCCCGTAGCTCAGTTGGATAGAGTACTGCCCTCCGAAGGCAGGGGTCGGACGTTCGAATCGTCTCGGGCGCGCCAAGTCTTTCGCCGCAAACGGCCTTCTGCGCGCGGCTTGCGGATCTCGGCAACGCATTGCTCGAGCGCAATCCCCAGCCTCGCCAGACCGCTGGCGTGATTCGGTTGTTGCGCTGCGATAGAATCGCCGGTCCACAGGTCGCTCGCGCATCGCTGATGTTTCCTTCCCCTACCTTCGCCGCCGCCGGCGTGCGCCTGCGCGAGATACCGTACAACTACACGTCGTTCTCCGATCGGGAGATCGTGATCCGGCTGCTCGGCGAGGGGATCTGGAAGCTGCTGGACGAACTGCGCGCGGAGCGCCGCACCGGGCGTTCGGCGCGCATGCTCTACGAGGTGCTGGGCGACATCTGGGTCGTCCAGCGCAACCCGTATCTGCAAGACGACCTGCTCGCCAACCGGCGCCGCCGCGAGCTGCTGGTGCAGGCCATGCGCCACCGGCTGCGCGAGATCGAGAAGCGGCGCCTGAACGACGATGCGCGCGTGTCGCGCCTGCTGCAAGCCGCGGCGCGCGCGGTCGAAGCCTTCGATCGCGAGTTCGACGCAATGGCCGCCATGCGCCGCAAGGCGCTGAGGCGGCTGCGGCGCGTGACCCGGCGCGACAACATCGCCTTCGACGGCCTGGCGCGGGTCTCGCACGTCACCGACGCGACCGACTGGCGCGTCGAGTACCCGTTTGTGGTGCTCTACCCCGACACCGAAGCCGAGGTCGCCGGGCTGGTCCGGGCCTGCAGCGATCTCGGACTCACGATCATTCCCCGCGGCGGCGGGACCGGCTACACCGGCGGCGCGGTGCCGCTCAGCCGTTACTCGGCGGTCATCAACACCGAGAAACTTGACAGGCTCGGGCCGGTGGAGCGTATGAAGCTGCCCGGCCTCGACCGTGAAGTCGCGACGATTGAATGCGGCGCCGGTGTGGTCACCAAACGGGTCATGGAAGCGGCAGAAGCCGCCGGGCTGGTGTTCGCGGTCGATCCGACTTCCGCCGACGCCTCCTGCATCGGCGGCAACATCGCGATGAACGCCGGCGGCAAGAAGGCGGTGCTGTGGGGCACGGCATTGGACAACCTCGCCGCCTGGAAAATGGTCACGCCACAGGCCGACTGGCTGCTGGTCGAGCGGCTGGACCACAACCTGGGCAAGATCCACGACGCGCCACTGGCGCGTTTTCGCCTCACGCGCTTCGAGGCCGACGGGCGCACGCCGCGCGGCGCGCCCGAGATCCTGGAGATCCCGGGCCGGAAGTTCAGAAAAGAGGGACTGGGCAAGGACGTCACCGACAAGTTCCTCGCCGGCCTGCCAGGGGTGCAGAAAGAAGGCTGCGACGGAATCATCACGTCTGCGCGCTTCATCCTGCATCGCATGCCGGCGCACACCCGCACCGTGTGCCTAGAGTTCTATGGGAGCGTGGCCGAAGCCGTGCCCTCCATCGTCGAGATCAAGGACTATCTCGATGGGCGCCCGGGCGGCGCGGTCCTGGCGGGGCTCGAGCACCTGGATGAGCGCTACGTCAAGGCCGTGGGCTACGCGCCCAAGGCCAAGCGCGCAGGCCGCCCCAAGATGGTGCTGCTCGCCGACATCGTCGGCGACGACCAGAACGCAGTGGGAGAAGCCGCCTCGCGCGTGGTGAGAATCGCCAACGCGCGGCACGGCGAAGGGTTCGTCGCGGTGAGCCCCGAGGCGCGCAGGAAATTCTGGCTCGACCGCGCGCGTACCGCAGCCATCGCCCGGCACACGAACGCCTTCAAGATCAACGAGGACGTCGTCATTCCGCTCGACCGCCTGGCGCAGTATTCTGACGGCATCGAGCGGATCAACATCGAGTTTTCGCTCAAGAACAAGATCCGGCTGATGGAAGCGCTGGAGGAGTATTTCTGCGGCGATCTGCCGGTGCACGCAGAGCTGGGCAATGTTGCCAAGCCGGAGCTGCTGGGCGGCAGGGTGGAGGCGGCGCTCGACCTGGTGCGCGCTGCGCGCGGCCGCTGGCAGTGGCTGTTGGAGCATCTCGATTCCGCGTATGAAAGCAAGAACGCAGCGGGAAGCACGAAGGATGAGGAAAATTCAAGCGCCGCACCCCTTTGTCCTGCGAAAAGCGTGTTCCAGGCGCTGCAGGACCGAACGCTGGTTGTGTCCTGGAAGACCGAAGTGCGCGAGCCGCTGCTGCAGCTCTTCGACGGCCGCGCGTTCGACCCGATCCGCGCCGGGATCGAGGCGGTGCATCGGAGCGTGCTGAAGAGCCGGATCTTCGTCGCGCTGCACATGCACGCCGGCGACGGCAACGTGCACACCAACATCCCCGTGAACTCCGACGACTACGCGATGCTGCAGGAAGCCAACCGCGCCGTGAGCCGCATCATGGGACTGGCCAAGTCGCTGGGCGGAGTGATCTCGGGCGAGCACGGCATCGGCATCACCAAGCTCGATTATCTCGACCCGGAAGAAGTCACCGCCTTCCAGCGATACAAGGAGCGAGTGGACCCCGAGGGCCGCTTCAACAAGGGCAAGCTGCTCCGCGGCGCCAACCTCGCCAACGCCTATACGCCGAGCTTCAACCTGCTGGAGCTGGAAAGCCTGATCCTGGAGCAAAGCGAGATCGGGCGCATTTCCGATTCGATCAAGGACTGTCTGCGTTGTGGCAAGTGCAAGCCGGTGTGCGCGACCCACGTGCCGCGCGCCAACCTCCTCTACAGCCCGCGCAACAAGATCCTCGCGACGTCGCTGCTGATCGAAGCCTTCCTTTATGAGGAGCAGACTCGGCGCGGCATCAGCCTGCGGCACTTCGACGAGTTCGGCGACGTGGCCGATCACTGCACGGTCTGCCACAAGTGCCTCAATCCCTGTCCGGTCGACATCGATTTCGGCGACGTGTCGATCGCGATGCGCAATTTCCTGCGCAAGCAGGGCCGCAAGAAATTCAATCTTGGCACGGCGGCCTCGATGCTTTTTCTCAACGCGACCGATCCGGCGGCCATCAAGCTGGCGCGCAAGGTGATGATCGAGTGGGGCTACCGGGCGCAACGGCTGGCCTACCGGGCCGCCAGGACCTTTCGCCTGACGCAGGAGCAGGTGCGCCAGCCGCCGGCCACCTTGGGGCGCGCGCCGGTGAGGGCGCAGGTCATCCACTTTATCAACAAGCCGATGCCCGGCGGCTTGCCGAAAAGGACCTCCCGAGCGTTGCTCGACATCGAGGACCGTTCGGTCGTTCCGGTCATCCGCAATCCGCGCAAGGTGACCGACGATTCGGAGGCGGTGTTCTATTTTCCCGGCTGCGGCAGCGAGCGGCTCTTTGGCCAGGTGGGGCTCGCCACCCAGGCACTGCTGTTCGACATCGGCGCGATCACCGTGCTGCCGCCCGGGTATCTGTGCTGCGGCTATCCGCAAACCGCCGCCGGAGAAGCCGAAAAGGGCCAGAAGATCATCACCGACAACCGCGTGTTGTTTCATCGGGTGGCGAACACGCTCAACTATCTGGACATCCGCACGGTCATCGTCTCCTGCGGGACCTGCCTGGATCAGCTCCAGCACTACGAGTTCGACAAGATCTTTCCCGGCAGCCGGCTGCTCGACATCCACGAGTACCTGCTGGAGAAGGGGGTGAAGCTCGAGGGCGTGAAGGGCGTGCGCTACATGTACCACGACCCGTGCCACACGCCGATGAAGACTTACCAGCCGCTCGGCGTCGTCCGGGAGCTGATGAATTCGGATGTGAAGCCGAGCGAGCGCTGCTGCGGCGAATCCGGAACGCTTGCGCTATCGCGGCCGGATATCTCCACGCAAGTGCGTTTCCGCAAGCACGAGGAGCTGCAAAAGGATGTGGCGTCGATCCGCGCCGCAGGTCACGGCGGCGAGGTCAAGATTCTGACCTCCTGTCCGTCCTGCCTGCAGGGGTTGTGGCGCTATCGGGACGACACAGGGGTCGACGCCGACTACATCGTGGTGGAAATGGCGCGGCATCTGCTGGGCGAGAACTGGATGGCCGACTACGTCGCGCGGGCCAACGGCGGTGGAATCGAAAGGGTTCTCTTGTAAGGCGCCGATCGGTGGTTAAGTGAGTGACAGGGTGATTGGGTAATCGGGACTGGTTGACTGGGTGAGTAAGAGCGGTTCGATCACTTGGTCAGCCAATCACCCGCACCCGACGCTTCGCACTGCATCCAGAATGCCCAGCACCACTCCCGGCTCCTCCGCTTGCTTCTTCTGCCAACAACCCGGCGGCAACGTGCTTTGGCGGGACGACTTCTGCCGCGTCGTGGTCGCCGGCGATGCGGACCACCCCGGGATCTGCCGCGTGGTGCTGAACGCGCACATCCGGGAAATGACCGACCTGCCGCTCGCGCAGCGCGAGCGTCTGATGCGCGTGGTGTGGGCGGTGGAGCACGCGCTGCGCGACGCGCTGCGGCCGCACAAGATCAATCTCGCGAGCTTGGGCAACCAGGTTCCCCACCTGCACTGGCACGTCATCCCGCGGTTCATCGACGATCCGCATTTTCCCAACCCCGTCTGGGGTTCGAGGACCGGCGGGCGGCGGCGACCGCTGCCGCTCTCTTTCCAGGACACCTTGAAGCGCGCGCTCGAAGCCAATCCGGAGGAAGGTTAGGCGCGTACCGTAGCGGGTGCCGGAGCCTTCTTCGGCAGCAGCTTGCGCGTGTCGGGGAAGACCACCGAGAACGTGCTGCCTTTGCCCGGGGTGCTTTCGATCTGCAGGGTGGCCTGGTGGCGCATCAGCACGTGCTTGACGATGGCGAGCCCCAACCCCGTGCCTCCAGTCTCGCGCGAGCGACTCTTGTCCACGCGGTAGAAGCGCTCGGTCAGGCGGTCGATATGCCGGCGTTCGATGCCGATGCCCGTGTCCTGCACGCTGAAGACGGGTGCGTCGCCCTTGCGCTCCCAGCGCAAGTCGATCTCGCCGTCCTCCGGTGTGTAGCGCACGGCGTTGCTGACCAGATTGCCGAACGCGCTGCGCAGCTCCTCGGTATTGCCGCGGATCCAGTCCTGCGCTTCGATCCGCAAGCGGATGCGGTGGCGTCCGGCGGACAGCGCGAGGGCGTCCTGGTAGAGCGATTTCAGCAGCTCGGGCACGTCGACGTCTTCCTCGCGCAGAGGATTCTGTGCGCTTTCCAGGCGCGATAGGGTCAGCAGATCCTCCACCAGCCGGTTCATGCGCCGGGTCTGCTGGGTCATGAGCTCGATGGAACGCCGGGCCATTTCCGGATCGGCGTCCAGCGTGTTCTCCAGCGTCTCGAGGAAACCGTGCACCACGGTGAGCGGCGTGCGCAGCTCGTGGGAGACGTTGGCGATGAAATCGCGCCGGGTCGTCTCCAGCTTCTCCCAGCGCGTGACATCGCGCCCCAATATGAGCTTCTGCCGGTCCCCGTAGGGCACCAATTGCAGGGAGAGTATTCGGTCGGAGTCGTCGGTGGACATCCTCAGCGTCAGCGGCTCGCTGATCTGGCCGGCGGCCAGATAGTCGGAGAACTGGGGTTGGCGAACGATATAGGTGATCTGCTGGCCGAGGTCGCGCCGGGCTTTCAGTCCGAGATATTCCTGCGCCTTGGGATTGCACCACTGGATGCGGTCGTTCTCGTCGAGCAGGACCACGGCTTCGGGAAGGGCCGCCGCGGCGAGCTGAAAGCGCGACAAGGCCTCCGTCAGCCGCGCTTCGCTCAGCTTCTGGCGCTTGAGCATGCGCAGGACCAGCGAGAAGACGTGCTCCCAGGCACCGGATCCCGCCGGCACGTTCTCCCTGTTCGGGTCGCGCAGCCACCGATACAGGATCGACAGGTTGCGCACGTGATGCAGCGCCAGTCCGAGCAGCAGTACGCCCAGGATCGACAGCGCGGCGGTGTGGCCAAGGAACGGCCAGGACAGCAACGCGCCCACGCAGATCAGAACGACGGTGGAAAGGGGTCGTCCCCAGAACTGCTTCAAGTCTTCCGCCCCCTTCGTACGAGGGAGCCCAATTATCCCACGCGTGGGCCGCTCAGCCGGCGGAGAACCGGTAGCCGGTGCCGCGCACCGTCTGGATGAGGCGGTCCAGGCGGGTGGGTTCAAGCGCCTTGCGCAGCCGGCGGATGTGCACGTCGACCGTACGCTCTTCGACGAACACGTGGTCGCCCCACACCTGGTCGAGCAACTGTGCTCTGGAGTACACGCGTTCGGGATGGGTCATGAGGAAGTGCAGAAGCCTGAATTCCGTGGGGCCAAGCTCGACCGGCTCGCCGTTTCCGCTCACCCGGTGGCTGGCAGGATCGAGCCGCAATCCGCCGATCTGCACCACGTCGTCGGTCATCTGCGGCGCCCGGCGCCGCAGTACGGCCTTGATCCGGGCATTGAGTTCGCGCGGAGAGAAAGGCTTGGTGATGTAATCGTCCGCGCCGGTCTCCAGGCCGTGCAGCTTGTCCGGCTCCTCGGAGCGGGCGGTGAGCATGATAATGGGCACGTTCTGGGTGCGTTTGTCGGCGCGCAGCCGTTTGGCCAGCTCGATGCCGCTGATTCCCGGCAGCATCCAGTCGAGCAGTACAAGGTCGGGCAGCGCGTTGAAAACCAGGTGAAGAGCTTGTTCTGCGTTGTCGGCGCGCAACGGCTGGTGTCCGGCCTGTCTGAGGTTGTAGGCGATCAGTTCCTGGATCGCTGGTTCGTCTTCGACCACGAGGATGGTGGCTGGCATGAGCGAGCGGCTACGATGACGACGCTTGTAATACTATGAACCAAATGTTACAGGCCGGTGACAGCGCGCCGCCGCCCAAGCGAGTGGTTTCATGCGGTCGGGCCCGCTATCATGCGGCAGCGGCCAGGCCGGCCGCCAGATCGCGTTAACCGGGTATTCCGAGTGGCAGGTCTCCAAAGCGGCGCCCCGCGCCCCACCCAGATCGTTCTTCACCAGCAATCGAAGGTTCTCGAGATTGCATTCGACGACGGGAAGGCGTTCAGGCTGCCCTGCGAGCTGCTGCGGGTGTATTCGCCTTCGGCCGAGGTGCGCGGTCATGGGCCGGGACAGGAGGTGCTGCAGACCGGCAAGCGCGAGGTCGGCATCAATGCGATCGAGCCGGTGGGCAACTATGCAATCCGCCTGGTGTTCAGCGACGGCCACGACAGCGGTCTGTACTCCTGGGACTACCTGTATTCTCTCGGCGAGAACCAGGAAACGCTCTGGAAGCAGTATCTCGAGCGCCTCGAAAAAGCGGGTGCCAGCCGCGATGCCGCCGCGCCTGCGCCCTCTCCCGGCGCGAAAACAGGCTGGAGAAAGCTTTGAGCGGCATTCGCCGGGCAAGCGCTAACCGCGGAAGAAGCTGAGGACGCCGGCAAGAGGCGTGAAAGCATTTCGACGCGGTCGAATAGAAGGCACAGGATAAACCCTCGCATTGTTGCGTAATGACTCGGCGGTTTCCTCTGTGCCTGCTGCGTCCTCTGCGGTGAGCGTTCAAGTTTCAATGGACAAGAAAACGACAGACTTCGGGTTTCAGAAGGTGCCGGAGCAGGAGAAGGCAAGGAAAGTCGCCGGAGTTTTCTCCTCGGTGGCGAGGCGCTATGACGTGATGAATGATCTCATGTCGGCGGGCCTGCACCGGCTGTGGAAACGTTTCGCCGTCGACGTGTCCGGCGTGCGCGAAGGCAGCCGGGTACTGGATGTCGCGGGTGGCACCGGAGACCTGACCGCGCTGCTCGCTGCGCGCGTCGGGCGCCAGGGCGCAGCGTGGTTGACCGATGTGAACGCCGACATGCTGGCGCTGGGGCGCGACCGGCTACTCGATCGGGGACACGCCGTTCCGGTGGTGCGATGCGATGGCGAGCGGTTGCCGTTCCCGGCCGGCTATTTCGATTGCGTGACGATCGCTTTCGGGCTGCGCAACATGACTCACAAGGACAAGGCGCTGGCCGAAACGTATCGCGTGCTACGCCCTGGCGGCCGGCTGATCGTGCTCGAATTCTCCCGCGTCTGGAAGCCGCTCGGCTCGCTCTACGACGCGTATTCCTTCAACGTCCTGCCGGTCCTGGGCCGGCTCGTGGCCGGCGACGCCGACAGCTACCGCTATCTCGCGGAGTCCATCCGGATGCACCCCGACCAGGAAACGCTGAAGTCGTTGATGGAGGCGGCGGGCTACTCGCGCGTGGAGTACTTCAACCTGTCGGCCGGCGTGGCGGCGGTACACCGGGCCCTGAAGACCTGAGGGCATGATGCTCGACGAAGCGTTTCTGGCGGTGGCCAACCACCTTCTGCGCAACGCCGAGTGGGCGCGGGCGCGTCTCGGAGCGCATGCCGGCAAGCGCGTGTGCATTCGGGTGAGCCCGTTGTCCTTCCACTTCACGATCGACACCGATGGTCTGCTCGTCCCTCGCGCCGCCGAGGCGCCCATCGATGCCACCCTGGAAGTGCCTGCAAGCCGGGTGCCGGCCTGGCTGGTGCAGCCCGATGCCGCAACGCGCGCGGCGAGAGTCAGCGGCGACGCCGATCTGGCCGAGGCCATCTCCTTCGTGGCGGCCAACCTGCGCTGGGATTTCGAGGAGGATCTGAGTCGCCTCGTGGGCGACGTCGCCGCGCATCGCATCGGCGAGGCGATCCGCTCCCTGGAGCGCTGGCGGCGCTCGGCTTCGGCGTCGGTGGCCGCCAATGTCGCCGAGTACCTCACCGAGGAGCGGGGCGTCCTGCCCACGCGGTTGCGCGCCGAAAGCTTCCTGCGGGAGGTCGACGATCTGCGCGACGCGGTGGAGCGGCTGGAAAAGCGTATTGCACAGCTGGAAAACGGCGATCAGCGTTAGCCGCCGGCCCGATGCGCCTGTTGAGAATCCTCGCCGTCGTCCTGCGCTTCGGGCTGGACGAGTTCATCCTCGGCCACGAGCGGGTGCGCGCGCTGCGCGTGCTCGTGAAATTCCTGCTCTTCTGGCGCCGGCTGGAGCGGCCGCGCGGCGAACGGCTGCGCCTGGCGCTCGAAGCCCTGGGACCGATCTTCGTCAAGTTCGGCCAGGTGCTCTCCACCCGGCGCGACCTCATCCCCGCGGACATCGCCGACGAGCTGGCGAGGCTGCAGGACCGCGTCCCGCCTTTCTCCTCCGAACAGGTGCGAACCATCCTGGAGCGCAACTACGGGCGTCCGGTGCACGAGGTGTTCAAGCGCTTCGAGCCGGTCGCGGTGGCCAGCGCGTCGGTGGCGCAGGTCCATCTGGCCGAGCTGCCCGATGGCACCGAGGTGGCGGTGAAGATCCTGCGGCCGGGAATCGGGCGCGTCATCGTCGAGGACCTCAAGCTGCTCTACGTGGCGGCCGGCCTGGTGGAAAAGCTGTGGGTCGAAGGCAAGCGCCTGAAGCCGCGTGAGGTGGTGGCGGAGTTCGAACGGCATTTGAAGGAAGAACTGGACCTGCTGCGCGAGGCGGCCAATGCCAGCCAGTTGCGCCGCAATTTCGCCCAGTCGCCACTGCTGATGGTGCCCGAGATCCACTGGGACTATTGTTCCTCGGAAGTGATGGTGATGCAGCGCATGGTGGGTACGCCGATCAGCCAGATCGCGCGGCTCCAGCAGCAGGGCATCGACCTGAAACGGCTTTCGCGGGCCGGCGTCGAGATCTTCTTCACTCAGGTGTTCCGCGACGGTTTCTTCCACGCCGACATGCACCCGGGCAACATCCTGGTGGCGGCCGATGGCCGCTATATCGCCCTCGATTTCGGCATCATGGGCACCCTCACCGAAGTGGACAAGAACTACCTGGCGCAGAATTTCATCGCCTTTTTCAGGCGCGACTACCGCGGCGTGGCCCAGGCCCACGTGGACGCGGGCTGGGTACCGGCCGACACCCGCGTCGAAGAATTCGAATCCGCGATCCGGGCGGTGTGCGAACCGATCTTCGACAAGCCACTCAAGGAGATCTCGTTCGGCAAGTTGCTGCTGCGGCTGTTTCAGACCGCGCGCCAGTTCAACGTCGAAGTGCAGCCGCAGCTTGTCATGCTGCAGAAGACGCTGCTCAATATCGAGGGGCTGGGGCGCGAGCTGGACCCGGACCTCGACTTGTGGAAGACCGCCAAGCCCTACCTCGAGCGCTGGATGTCGGAACAGATCGGCTGGCGCGCGCTCTTTCAGAACCTGCGCAAGGAAGCCGCGCAGTGGGCCGCCCTGCTGCCACAGATCCCGCGCCTGGCGCATCGCGCGCTCGCCCGACAGCAGCCCGATCCGGCCTACGCCGCACTCGAAGCGCTGATCGCTGCGCACCAGCGCGAGAGCCGGCTGCTCGCGGTGGTCGCCGCACTGCTCGCCGTGCTCGCCGGCGGCCTCGTCGCGCTGCTGCTGCGCTGACTCTTCGCCCCGGCACTGTGTGACGTTTCATAAAACCGTCACAGTGTGCCGCCAGAATTCGCACCCGTCGACGCGCTGCCGCGGCCCGGCAGAGCACGTTCGTTACACGGTCGCGGGCACCGCGACCGGCAACCTGTCCTTCAAAACGGGAGAAAACATGGCAGTCCACCTCACCAAAGCCAGGCGGCTCGCGTTCGCGGCATCGATCGCAGCCGCCTTCGCGGCCGCCACTCCGGCGCTGTCCGCCGACATGGAAACGATCCTGGAGAAGATGCACGAGAAGGGTTTGCTCACGGACGAGGAATATCAGGAGATGCGCTCGCAAGCCCGTGAGCAGCGGCGCAGGGAAGCGCTGGAAAAGGCAACGGCGGAAGAAAAGGCCGCGAAGGCCAAGGAAGAAGAGCCCTCGACGCTGAAGGGACGTTTCCGCGACAACTTCGTCTTCGAGTCGGGCGACAAGCAGCACTCGATCAGCGTACAGGGGCGGATCCACGCCGACTTCCGCAAGTTCGACATCGATTCGACGAACGCCAACACCGCCGACACGTTCGACATTCGTCGGGCCTATCTCGGCGTGACCGGAAAGCTCTACGGGGACTGGACGTTCGAGGTGACCGGGGACCTCGCCTCCGACTCGCTGGAGTACGCCTGGGTCAACTACAAGCAGTCGGATCTCTTCCAGTACAGGATCGGCGCGCTCAAGATGCCGTTCAGCTACGAGGAGTTGACCAGTTCGCGCCTGATCGACTTTCAGGAGCGCTCGCTCGTCAACGCTCTGGCCCCGGGCAAGGAGCAGGGGCTCATGATTCACGGCGCGCCGACCAAGTGGATGAGCTATGCGGTGGCGATGTCCAACGGCAATGGCAAGGAGGGCGACGAGACGAACGCAGTGGTCGACGACAAGGACATCCTGGGCCGCATTGCGATGAATTTTGCCACGCCCGCCGGGATCGCCGATACGGTGCTGCACTTGGGCCTGAACTATTCGACCGGTACGATTCCAGAGGGAGCGATCTTTGCCGGCGGTCCCCGGACCGAGGGCCGTGGTCTCGCCCATCTGACCGCCATTCCGGCATTCGACACGATCTCCAACGAAGTCGACCGCGAGCGCACCGGCCTCGAAGGTATCCTCGCTTGGGGTCCGTTGAAGCTGCAGGCGGAGTGGGTCGAAGCGAACTGGTCGGGCACCGCCGTCGGCGGGATCGATTTCGACCGCAGCATCGACGCCTACTACGCGGCGATTTCCTGGCTGATCAGCGGCGAGAAATACGCGGACTTCTACAGCCCGAACGGCAGCCGCAACCTCAAACCCGCCCGGCCGTTCAAGAAGGGGGCTGACGGCTGGGGTGCCTGGGAACTGGGCCTGCGCCTGAGCCGCTTCGACGCAGCCGACTTCCAGCAAGGGCCTGCCGGCGCGGCTGCCGGGGCGATTGCCGCGAGCGCCAACGCCAAGACCGACGCCATGACCCTCGGCCTGAAGTGGATCCCGAACACCAACACCCGGGTCTATCTGAACTACGTGGTCAGCGAGTTCGACCGGCCCATCGCGATCGCCGGCGGCACCGCGGACGAGGAAAAGGCGATCACGTTGCGCAGCGCCGTGTTCTTCTAGCCTTTCGGCGGGCTCTACAGTCCCGACGGTCTCTGCTGTCCTGAGCTAGCTCGAGCCTTCGGCCGCGCGCCTCGCCCTCTTGGACGAACGCCCGCGGCCGCTTCTTTTCATTCCCCGGCCGGGAGGCCGTATCATTGCGGCTTCGCGGCATGTCCCGGGAATGGCGCTTCTAGAGATTCGCAACGTCACGCGGCGCTTCGGCGAGTTCACCGCAGTGGACGATGTCAGCCTCAGCATCGAGGCCGGCGAATTCTTCACGCTGCTGGGGCCCTCGGGCTGCGGCAAGACCACGCTGCTGCGCCTGATCGCCGGTTTCGACGCGCCGGATGCGGGCACCATCGTGCTCGACGGCCGCGACATGACCGGTATTCCTCCCGAGGGACGGAACATCCACACCGTCTTCCAGAGCTACGCGCTGTTTCCGCACATGACCGTGGCCGAGAACATCGCCTTCCCCCTGAAAATGGCCAAGGTCGCGCCCGCGCAGATCGAACGGCGGGTGGAGGAGGCGCTGGAGGACGTGCGGCTGACCGGCATGGGCCGGCGCTATCCGAACGAGCTGTCCGGCGGCCAGAAGCAACGGGTGGCAGTGGCGCGGGCGCTCATCAACCGGCCGAAGCTCCTGCTGCTCGACGAACCGCTGGCCGCGCTGGACGCCAAGCTCAAGGAGAGCGTGCAGCTCGAGCTGATCGGCCTGCAGCGCGAAATCGGCATCACCTTCGTCTACGTGACCCACGATCAGAGCGAAGCGCTGGCGCTCGCGCACCGCATCGCGGTCATGAACCGCGGGCGCGTCGAACAAGTCGACGAGCCGTCGAAACTCTACGGCTTTCCGAAGAACCGGTTCGTGGCCGACTTCATCGGACAGTGCAATCTGCTGGAAGGCGAGATCAAGTCGGTCAACGGTGCGCGCATGACGGTCGCACTGAAAGGCGTCGGCGAGGTGCAGGCGCTCAATCCGGAGCACGACGTCGCCGGTACCACGGGCGTGCTGGCGCTGCGCCCGGAGAAAGTCGCGATCGCCCGCGAGTTGCGGGAAGAGCCGGACTTCAACCGCTTTTCCGGCCGGGTGTTCGATTTCCTGTATCTGGGCGACGTCACCGTCTACATCGTGGAGCTGCCCGCCGGCGGGCGCATCGAGGCGCTGCTGCCCAATTCGACCGCCGGTCGTGCACGCTTCTTCGAGCCGGGCGACCAGGTGCAGGTCGGCTGGCGCCACGACGCCGGCCACTTTCTCAACGATTGACAGCGGCATGAACCAGAGAGGCACGGACGCGCGCAGAACTGAAGATCAAACAGTCTTGCGCCTTCCGATCCAAGTTTCTGCGCTCCTGGGGTAAGGCCGCATCCATAGAACCATGGGCAAGCGCTGGCACAAGTGGCTGATCGGCGGGCCGCCGCTGTTGTACCTGACGGTCTTCTTCGCCATCCCCACGCTGATCATGCTGGTGGCTTCGTTCCGCCACCCGGGAGAATTCGGGGGCCTGGCACCGATTCTCACCGAAGACGAGGCGGGCCGGCGTCTCGATCTGACGACCGAGAACTACGTCCGCTTCTTTTCCGATCTGCTCTACGCGCAGCTGTTCCTGAAGTCGCTTTGGTATGCGCTGGTCACCACGCTGCTGTGCCTGCTCGTCGCCTACCCGCTCGCGCTTTTGATCGCGCGCAGCCCGAAACGCTACCGGGACGTACTGCTGCTGCTGGTGATTCTGCCGTTCTGGAGCAACTTCCTGATCCGGGTCTATGCCTGGATCATCATCCTGGGACCCCAGTCCGTGTTTCTCGGCGCGTTCAATGACCTGATCGGCCTGGCCGGGCTCGCGCCGGTGCAGGTACTCTACACGCCCGCCGCCGTAGTGATCGGCCTGGTCTATGTGCATCTGCCGTTCATGGTGCTGCCGCTCTACGCCAACCTGGAGAAGCACGATCCGGCGCTGCTCGACGCCGCCCAGGACCTCGGGGCCAATGCCTGGAATCGGTTCTGGCGGGTCACGTTTCCGCTGTCCCTGCCCGGGGTCTACGCCGGCGGCGCGCTGGTATTCATTCCCGCATTCGGAATTTTCGCCATTCCCGACATCCTCGGGGGCACCGGAGGCACGATGATCGGAAACGTCATCAAGCAGCAGTTTCTCGACTCCCGCGACTGGCCGTTCGGGAGCGTGCTTTCCATGGTGCTCACGGTGGTCGCCGTCGCGCTGGCGGGGCTCGCCGCCTGGTTTGCACGGAGGTCTCGGCTGTGAGGCGCCCGGCGTGGTTGTGGGCGCTGGCGCTCGCGGCCTATGCGTTCCTGTACGCGCCGCTGCTCGTCGTGGTCGTGTACTCGTTCAACGACTCGACGATGAACGCGCAGTGGATCGGCTTCACGCTGGACTGGTACCGCAAACTGTTCCGCAACGAGGAGATGCTCACCGCCGCATGGAACTCGCTGCTGATCGGCGTGGTCTCCAGCGCCGTTGCCACGGTGCTGGGCACGATGGCCGGCTACGCGATGTACCGCTTCAGGCTGCGCCTGCTGCCGCTGATGGTCGTAGCGCCCATCGCCATTCCCGAGATCCTGATGGGTGTCTCGCTGCTGATTTTCTTCGTCATGATCGATCTGACGCTAGGCATGGTGTCGATCATGCTCGCCCATATCGCCTTTTGCATCGGTTTCGTCGCCATCGTCGTGCGCGCCAGGCTGGCCGGACTCGACGACAGCCTGACGGAGGCGGCGCGCGATCTCGGCGCCACGCCTTGGCAGGCTTTCAGGCTGGTGACCCTGCCTCTGATCATGCCCGGTGTCGTCGCCGGCGCGCTGATGGCGTTCACGCTGTCGATCGACGATTTCGTGATCACGTTCTTTACCGCGGGGCCGGACTCCAAGACCCTGCCGCTGGTCATCTACACGATGGTCAAGATCACGGTCACCCCGGAAGTGAACGCGGTGTCCACGCTGCTCATGCTGGTCACATTGGCGCTGATCCTGATCGCTTCCCGCCTGTCGCCCGGCAGCCTGAAGGCACGATAGGGGCTCGCGTTGTTTTCCCGCCCCGCTTTGCCCTATTCTTCTGCGCTCTCATCGAAGGGAGACACGATCATGAGAAGACTGCTTTTCCTGCTGTTGCTGGTCGCGGCGTGGCCGGCTGTGGCCCGCGAGGACGCCCTGCATCTGTACAACTGGAACCAGTACATCGCCCCGGAAACGGTGGAGCGGTTCGAGAAGGCCTGCAAGTGCAAGGTCAAGCAGTCTTACTACTCGGACAATTCCGAGCTGATGGCCAAGGTAACCGGCGGTGCCAAGGGCTACGACATCTACGTGCCGACCTCGAACTACATTCCCGACCTCGCCAAGGGCGGTTACCTGCAACCGCTGGACAAGGCCAGGATTCCCAACTTGAAGAACATCCTGCCGCAGTACCTCAATACGGAATTCGATCCGGGCAACCGGTATTCGGTGCCCTACGCCTACACGGTCACCATGCTGGGCTACAACGAGCAGAAGATGAAGGAACTCGGCATCACGGTCGATTCTTGGGCGGCGATCTTCGATCCCGGAATTCTGGAAAAGATCAAGGGTCGGGTGACCGTGCTCGACAGCCCGGACGAACTGATGGCGGCGGCGCTCAAGTACCACGGCTATTCGGTCAACGACCGCGACCCCAGGCACTGGGAGCAGGCCAAGAAGACGATCATCGCCGCCAAGAAGTACTGGGCCGCGTTCAAGGCTTCGGGTTACATCGAGCTGCTGGCTTCGGGCGACATCTGGCTGGCACACGGCTACTCCAACGACATCTTTCAGGCCGATCTCGGGGCACAGGACGCGAAGAAGAAATTCCGCATCCGCCATGCGCTGCCCAAGGAGGGCGCGGTGCTCGCGCTCGATGCGATGGTGATCGCCAAGACCGCGCCACGGCCCGATCTCGCGCACCAGTTCATCGACTTCATGCTCGACGGTCGCAATTCCGCCGATCTCACCAACATGATCGGCTCGGGCAATCCGAACCGCGAGGCGATGAAGCACATCAAGCCGGAGATCAAGGCGATGTCGGCGATCTTCCCCGACGAGCAGACCGCCAAGAAGCTGGAAATGCTCAAGGCGCTGAATACAAAGGAGCGCAGGTTGCAGAACCGCATCTGGACCGAAATCAAGGCGAAGTGAAGTGGAGCGCAAGGCGCTGGCTGAGGGTCGGCCTCGCTCCCGCTCGACCTGCGCGGCGCTCGCGTTTTCGGCGCTTAGGGATACTCGGTGCGCAGCGCCTCGATCAGTTTCGGGAGTTCGGCTTCTGGGAGATAGTCGATGCCGGCGGCGGCTTCGCGACCGCCCCCCGAGGCAAAGCGCTGTGCGATGGCCAGCGCGCCCCTCGGGCGGGCCAGCGGCGCGCGCAAGCTGACGAGGTAGCCATGGCCGCGCTTGACCAGGACAGCGTGCGCTCGCTGCGGAAATTCCTGCGCCAACCGGTTGGCGAAAGTCCCGACTGCGCGCCGGCTCCACGCTTCATCCGGTAGCTTTACGAGGGCGCAGCCCGCAGAGAGCACCTCGATCGGCAGGGCATGCGCGCGCGACAAGTCCGCGAGGTAGGCGCGCTTGAGCGCCACGAATTCCGTGCCGGCGCGCACGAAATCGAGAGGATCGACAAAGGCACGCAATCTCCGGTAGAGCGCTTCCGGCGCGAAGAGCAGATCGGCGACGCTCTCTCCGTAGGCGTTGTAGTTGATGTACACGCCCAGCTCCCGCAGCGCGCCGATCTCCGGGCTGGACAGTCCGATCTCGCGCGCCAGGGCCTGCGCCCGAGCCTCGAGGTTGTCACCGAAGGCGGCCACGATGGCCCATCTGCGAAACCGGCCGCCGAGGTGGCGATCGACGATCAGGCTGGTGCAAAGCGCGGGATCGGTATCGATGTGCGCGGCCAGGCCCGGGTGCGGCGGGATGCGCCCGGCGTAATGGTGATCGAACCACTCTACGCGTGCGCCCGCTTCCAGCGCGCGCTCCAGCGCGGCGCGGTTGGCGTCCAGGGAGATGTCGAGCACCGTCAGGTGATCGCCGCGCTCGGCGTCGACTCTGTCCAGGAGCTTGACGTCGCGCTTCACACCGGTGATCAGCACCGCCTCGCGCGGCTGGGCGAAGCGCAGTTGCAGCAGGCCGCAGATTCCATCCGCGTCGCCGTTGAAGATGTCATAGAATCGCATGCGCCGGCGGGAATGAAGCGTCAGCGGAAGCTCGCGGGTATTTCCTTCAGGCGACGACTTCGAGATGCCCAGGCCTGCGGCCGGACCGCCCGTACCCTACGCAAAAAGCTCGAAACTCGTCCGCTACCTCGCCGTAGCTTACTTGCTGCTGGTGGCCTACACCAGCTTGTACCCGTTCACGGGCTGGCACCGCCCGGACGAGGAAGTGCGTGCCTTTCTCGCCTCGGACTGGCCGCGGTTTCTCACGTGGTCCGACGTCGCGCTCAATGCGCTCGCCTATCTCCCCGCGGGATTCCTGCTCACTCTGATCCTCATGCCGCTGATGCGGCGCTCTTTGGCCGCGGTCGCCGCGGCCGCGCTGGCCGCGGGTATCAGCCTTGGATTCGAGTTCATCCAGACCTATCTGCCGGCGAGAATTCCCTCAAACGTGGACCTGCTGTGCAATGCGTTCGGCGCCGCGCTGGGCGCGCTGCTGGCCGCGCGCTTCGGCGGCTGGGTGCTGTCCGGCGAGCTGCGGCGGCTGCGCGAGCAGTGGTTCGCGCCGGGCGCGCAGGTGGACTTCTGTTTCCTACTGCTCGCGCTGTGGCTCATCACCCAGCTCAACGCCGAGATCTGGCTCTTCGGTAACGGCGACGTGCGCCACCTGCTGCCCGATCCGCCGGCCGTGGCCTACTCGGCGCAGACGTATCTGCTGCTGGAAGCCGGAGTGGCGGGGCTCAACGGCGCGGGCGTCCTGCTGATGTTGTCGGCCATCTCCCGATCCTTGAACGCGGCGGCCGCCTCGAGCGTGATCCTGCTGTTGCTCGCGCTCGGCCTGAAGTCGCTCGCTTCCGCCGCTTTGTTCGTGTCCGGCAATCCGCTGCTGTGGTTCACGCCGGGCTCTTCCGCCGGCCTGGCCATCGGCGCCATCGCATGGCTGGCGCTGATCGCGCTTCCGCGCCCGGTTCAGGCCGCCGCCGCCGCTGCCTGCTTCGCGCTCGGAATGGCGATCGTGAACGCCGCGCCGGAGAATCCCTATCTCACCGCGGCGCTGCGCGTCTGGCAGCACGGCCACTACGGCGTGGTCAACGAGCTTACCCGCGGTTTGTCGAGCGCCTGGTCGTTCATAGCCATCGCGTATCTTGCCTACGCCGGTTACCGGCTGCGCTGAGGGCCGACGGCGCCGCTTCGCTATAATCGCTACACGTTCTTTACGCGGATCCCGGGCTGGTGAGCTACTACCGATACCACGTGTTCTTCTGTTGCAACCAGCGCGACGACGGCCGGGCGTGCTGCAACGATCACGATGCGCAGCAGATGCGCGATTATGCGAAGGCGCGCGTCAAGGAACTGGGTCTTGCCGGCAAGGACAGGGTGCGGGTGAACCAGGCGGGCTGCATGGACCGCTGCGAGGAAGGGCCGGTGGTGGCGGTCTATCCGCAGGGCGTGTGGTACACCTACGTCGACCGGCACGACATTGACGAGATCATCGAGGAGCATCTCGTCAACGGGCGCGTCGTCCAGCGCTTGCGGATTTGACCGCGCGCGCGCTCGACCGGCGTCTGATCCGCGGTCCGGCCGGGGATCTGGAGATCGCCGTGACGCAACCCGGAGTGCAGCCGCGCGGCGTCGCGGTGATCGCGCATCCGCACCCGCTGTACGGAGGCACGCTGGACAACAAGGTCGTGCAGACTCTGGCCAAGGCGTTCGCGACGCTGGGGCTGGTGGCGGTGCGCTTCAATTTCCGCGGGGTGGGCCGCAGCGCGGGCAACTTTGACGAGGGCCGCGGGGAGATCGAGGATCTGCTCGCGGTCGTGCGCCACGCGCGCGCGGAGTTGGCCGAAGGTCGCCTCGCTCTGGCCGGATTCTCGTTTGGCGGCTACGTGGCGGCGCAGGCGGCGCGCGCGCTGGAAACGGGACACTTGGCGCTGGTGGCGCCGGCGGTCAATCGGTTTACGGTTCCCGCCGTGCCGCCCCAGACCCTGGTCGTGCATGGCGAAGAAGACGACGTGGTGCCGTTGAAGGACCTCATGGACTGGGCGCGGCCGCAGCGGTTGCCGGTGGTGGTCTTTCCGGGCACCGGACATTTCTTTCACGGCATGCTGATCGCGCTGCACGCCGTCGTGGCCCGTTACTTCCGCGACTGAAGAGATGCCGCTGCTGGAGGTTCGCGAGCTGCGCAAGTCCTACGGAGAGAACGAAGTCATCCGGGGAATCGGCCTGAGCCTCGAGCGCGGCGAATGCTACGGACTGCTCGGTCCGAACGGAGCGGGCAAGACCACCACGCTGCGATTGTGTCTCGGATTGACCGATCCGGACGGTGGCGAGATCACGCTGCTCGACCGGCCGGTACCGAAGGCGGCGCGCGAAGCGCGCATCCGTCTCGGCGTGGTACCCCAGGTGGACAATCTCGATCCTGACTTCACGGTTTTCGAGAATTTGCTGGTCTACGGCCGCTATTTCGGCGAATCCGATGCAGCGATCCGCGCGCGCGTTCCCGAGCTGCTGGAGTTTGCAGGGCTGACGAACCGGGCGCACTCCAAGATCCAGCAGCTCTCTGGCGGAATGAAGCGGCGCCTGGCGCTGGCTCGCGCGCTGATCAACGACCCCGATCTGATGTTCATGGACGAGCCCACCACGGGACTGGATCCGCAGGCGCGCCACCTGATCTGGGACCGCCTCAAGCAGTTGCTGGCGCGCGGCAAGACGATTTTGCTCACCACGCACTTCATGGACGAAGCGGAGCGACTGTGCGATCGCCTGTCGATCATGGATCACGGGCGCATCATCTCCACCGGCGCGCCGCGCCAGCTGATCGCGCGCCACATCGAGCCGGAAGTCGTCGAGCTGTTCGGCGATCACGTCGAGGACTGGGCGCGCGAGCACGGGCGCCTGGCCGACCGCATCGAGCGGGCCGGGGAGACGATCTTCTGCTATGTGCAGAAGGCCGAGCCGCTGATCCGTACCCTGGAAGGGCGCGCCGGTCTGCGTTACCTGCATCGAGCGGCGAACCTGGAGGACGTATTCCTCAAGCTTACCGGCCGGGATCTGCGTGATTGACCGGCCGGCGAGCGCGAGCTGAGGTCCGTATGAGAGCGAAGGATTTCGCACCGCCTGCCGTCAGCCTGCGCTTCCTGCAGGTATGGAGGCGCAATTTCCTGGTCTGGCGCAAGCTCGCCATTCCCTCGATGCTGGGAAATCTGGCGGACCCGATGTTCTATCTGCTCGCGCTGGGCTACGGCCTGGGCGCGCTGATCGGCAGAATCGACGGGCTGCCGTACGTGACCTTTCTGGCAGCGGGCACTGTCTGCTACAGCACCATGAACACCGCGACGTTCGAGGCGCTGTATTCCGCCTTCTCGCGCATGCATGTGCAGCGAACCTGGGACGCGATCATGAACGCGCCGCTCAACCTGGACGACATCGTGCTGGCGGAGGCGGTCTGGGCGGCGAGCAAGAGCTTTCTTTCCGGTCTGGCCATCTTGCTGGTCGTGTGGATACTGGGCTTGTCGCACTCGCCGCTGACGCTGTGGATCATCCCGCTCGCCTTCCTGATCGGGCTCACGTTCGCTTCGCTCGGGCTGATCATGAACGCGCTGTCGCCGAGCTACGATTTCTTCCTGTACTACTTCACGCTGTTCATCACACCGATGGTGCTGCTGTGCGGCGTGTTCTTCCCGGTCGACAAGCTTCCTCCGGTGCTGCAATCCGTCTCCGCCGTCCTGCCGCTCAGCCATGCCGTGGATCTCGTGCGGCCGCTGATCCGGGGCAGCTCTCCCGACGGTGTGGCCATCCACGTGCTGGTGTTGCTCGGCTATGCGGCCGCCGGCTTCTACGCGGCGCTGGTGCTGTCGCGCCGCCGATTGCTGAAATAGAGTCCGCATGCTGATCGTCAAGTCGCTGCACATCGCCTTCATGGTGACGTGGTTCGCGGGGCTGTTCTATCTGCCGCGGCTTTTCGTCTACCACGCGCAGGCGGTCGAGCGCGAGGGCGTCGAGCGCTTCAAAGTGATGGAGCGCAAGCTCTACTACGGGATCATGACCCCCGGGGCCGTGCTGACGCTTGCCTCTGGCGTCTGGTTGTGGCTGGGCTGGGGTTTTGGCGGGGGCTGGCTGCATGCCAAGCTCGCCCTGGTCGGATTGCTGATCGGCTACCACATTTGGTGCGGCATCCTGCTGCAGGACTTCAAGCACGACCGCAACCGGCGCAGTCACGTCTGGTATCGGTGGTTCAACGAAGTGCCGGTGATCTTCCTCTTCGCGATCGTCTTCCTGGTCGAGCTGCAGCCCTTCTGATGGCCCGCGTCCTCCTGCTGCTGTTTCTGGCGTGCTCGGCGACCCTGTTTGCCGATGAGGCGGTGCGCGCGCGGATTCTGGTACAGGTCTCGCCGCTCGCCGGCTTCCAGTACCACGACGGCAAGGCCGTCTGGGAGGAGATGAAGGTCGGCGACCGGCTGGTCCTGGTGCGCGAGCCCGACAACCCCTACGACGCCCGCGCGGTCAGGGTCGAGTGGAACGGCCGCATGATCGGCTACCTGCCCCGGGTGGAAAACGCGGCGGTGGCTCGCCAGCTCGACCACGGCAATCGGCTGGAGGCTCGCATCACGCGTCTGACCCGTCACCGCGATCCCTGGAAGCGCGTCGAGCTGGAGGTCTTTCTGCCGCTCTGACCGATGGAAAGATTCTTCGCTTCCTGCCCGCGCGGGCTGGAAACCGTGCTGGCCCGCGAGCTTGACGCGCTTGGCGCACAGCAGGTTTCCAGAACCGAGGGCGGCGTGGCTTTCACCGGCACGCTGCAGACCATGTACCGCGCGAATCTGTGCAGCCGCATCGCGAGCCGCGTGCTGTGGCGGATCGGCTCGGGCCGGTACCACGGCGAGGAGGATCTCTACCGCGCGGCCCGCACGCTGGAGTGGGATCGCTTTTTCGCGGTGGACCGCACCATGCGCGTCAACGTTTCGGCCGTGCGCAGCCCGCTCAGGAGCCTGGATTTCGTCACGCTGCGCATCAAGGACGCGGTCTGCGACCGCTTCCGCGAAGCGTTCGGTGAACGCCCGAACGTGGACACCGCCCGCCCCGACGTGCGCGTGCACGTCTTTCTGACCGAGCACGACTACACCTTCTACCTCGATACGTCGGGCGAAGCGCTGTTCAAGCGCGGCTACCGGCAGCATGCCGGCGAAGCGCCGCTGCGGGAGAACCTGGCAGCGGGGATTCTGGCGCTGGCCGGCTGGACGCCGGCCGAGGAGGCACTGCTCGATCCGATGTGCGGCAGCGCCACCTTCCTGATCGAGGCGGCCCGGGCCGCACTGGGAATGCCTGCGGGCGCCGAACGCCGCTTCGGCTTCGAGAAGTTGAACAGCTTCGACGCGCAGTGCTGGGCACGGGTCCGCGAAACGGCGGCGCAGCCGGCGGTGCCTGCGCCGCTGCGGATCTTCGGCTCGGATGTGGACGGCGACGCCCTGGAGTCGGCGCGCCGCAATCTGATCGCGGCGGGCGTGGAGCGCTCGGTGAGGCTGGAGCGCTCCGACGTGCGGTCGATCGCGGCGCCGGCGGCCCGCGGCGTGCTGATCGCGAACCCGCCCTACGGCGTGCGGCTGGGAGATCAACGCAGGGTCGCCGAGTTCTATCCGGAATTGGGCAACGCGCTGAAACGGAACTTCGCCGGCTGGCGCGCCTATGTCTTCACGGCCGACCTGCGCTTGCCGAAGCTCATCGGGCTGCGGCCCTCGAAGCGCATTGTGCTCTACAACGGCCCCCTGGAATGCCGGCTCTACGAGTTCAGGATGGTGGCGGGCTCGATGAGGAGAGCGAGGATAAAGGAGGAGGGATGAGCGGATCGAATCTCAGGCCGGCTGCCTTGTCCCTGCGCCTTCCTCCCTCATGCTCGGCTAGACGATGTTGAGGTGATCCAGCCCGGACATGACGTCCTTGTCCTTGGCTTCCTTGCCGTGCAGCTTGATGGCCAGCCGCAACTCGTTCATCGAATCGGCGTTGCGGATCGCGTCCTCGTAGCTGATCAGTCCCGCCTCGTACAGGTCGAACAACGCCTGGTCGAAGGTCTGCATTCCCAGCTCGCGCGACTTCGCCATGATGGCCTTGATTTCGTGCACCTCGCCCTTGAAGATCAGATCCGAGATCAGGGGCGAGTTGAGCATGATCTCGATCGCGGCGACCCTTCCCTTGTCCTTGCGCGGGATCAGCCGCTGGGAAATCATCGCCCTGAGGTTCAGCGACAGGTCCATCAACAGCTGCGGGCGCCGTTCCTCGGGGAAGAAGTTGATGATCCGGTCCAGCGCCTGGTTGGAGCTGTTGGCGTGGAGGGTGGCCAGGCACAGATGGCCGGTCTCGGCGAACGCGATCGCGTGGTCCATCGTCTCCCGGTCGCGGATTTCGCCGATCAGGATCACGTCCGGCGCCTGGCGCAGCGTGTTCTTCAGCGCGTTTTCCCAGGACTCGGTATCGACACCGACCTCGCGCTGCGTGACCACGCAGTTCTTGTGGTCGTGCACGAATTCGATCGGGTCCTCGATCGTGACGATGTGACCGTAGCTGTTCTCGTTGCGGTAACCCACCATCGCGGCAAGTGTCGTGGATTTGCCGGAGCCGGTGGCGCCGACCACCAGAACGATCCCGCGCTTGGACATGGCCACGTCCTTCAGCGTGGCCGGCAGGCCCAGGTCCTCGAACTTGGGGATGGTGGTGGTGATGGTCCGCAGCACCATGCCGACGCGCTGCTGCTGGACGAAGGCGTTGACCCGGAAGCGGCCGATCCCGGGAGGGCTGATCGCGAAGTTGCACTCCTTGGTGGCTTCGAATTCCTGCGCCTGCTTGTCGTTCATCAGCGCGCGGGCCAGTTCCTGCGTGTGCTGCGGGGTCAGCGTCTGGTTCGACACCGGCGTCATCTTGCCGTCGAGCTTGAACGCCGGCGGGAATCCGGCCGTGATGAACAGGTCCGACGCCTTCTTGGCGACCATCGCACGCAGCAACTCGTGCACGAATTTGACTGCTTGGTCTCGTTCCATGCGTTTCTCCCGGGCGATGCGTCCGCCGTCCGGCCGTCCTTACATGAAGTTCTCTTTGTTGGCGGCCTTGGAGCGCGCTTCTTCCTTGGAAACGACGTTGCGCCTGACCAGTTCGGTCAAGCACTGATCGAGCGTTTGCATGCCCACGCTCTGTCCGGTCTGAATGGCCGAGTACATCTGCGCCACTTTCGCCTCCCGGATCAGGTTGCGGATGGCGGGAGTGCCGATCATGATCTCGTGCGCCGCCACGCGTCCGCTGCCGTCCTTGGTCTTGCACAGCGTCTGCGAGATCACCGCGCGCAGCGACTCCGACAGCATCGCCCTCACCATTTCCTTCTCCGCCGCGGGAAACACGTCGATGATGCGGTCGATGGTCTTTGCTGCGGAACTGGTGTGCAACGTGCCGAACACTAGGTGTCCGGTCTCGGCCGCAGTGAGCGCGAGCCGAATGGTTTCGAGATCGCGCATCTCGCCCACCAGGATCACGTCCGGGTCCTCGCGCAGCGCCGATCTGAGCGCGTTGTTGAACGACAGCGTGTGCGGCCCGACCTCGCGCTGGTTGATCAGGCATTTCTTCGACTCGTGCACGAACTCGATCGGGTCCTCGACCGTGAGGATGTGGCCGAATTCGTTCTCGTTTATGTGGTTGATCATCGCAGCTAGAGTCGTCGATTTGCCCGAGCCGGTCGGTCCGGTCACCAGCACGATGCCGCGCGGATATTCGGAGATCTCCTTGAAGATCGCCGGGGCCTTGAGTTCCTCGAGGGTGAGCACTTTCGAGGGGATCGTGCGCAGCACCGCGCCGGCGCCGCGGTGCTGGACGAAGGCGTTGACCCGGAAGCGCGCCAGGTTGGGTATCGCGAAGGAGAAATCGCATTCGAGATTCTCCTCGTAGAACTTGCGCTGCCCGTCGTTCATGATGTCGTACACCATGGCATGTACGTCCTTGTGCTCCATGGGCGGCAGGTTGATCCGGCGCACGTCCCCGTGCACGCGAATCATCGGCGGCAATCCGGCCGAAAGGTGCAGGTCGGAGGCCTTGTTCTTTACCGCAAAGGCGAGAAGTTCGGCGATGTCCATCTATAATCCGCTGGGCGATAGGGACGGGTACTCAAAGCCTCCTGAAGGCGTCCGCGCTGGGCAGAAAAATCTAGCTGCATTCGAGGCTTAGCGTAAAGAGTGCAAGCAGATTATGACAACAATAGCCGCCCGCTTGCAAGCCGTTCGGAGCCGCATCGAGCAGGCCGCCGAACAGGCCGGACGCGACCCCGGAGAAGTGTGCCTTGTTGCGGTCAGCAAAGGTTTCCCGGCCGACGCCATCCGCGAGGCGTTCGACGCCGGCCAGCGTGCCTTTGGCGAGAACTACGCGCAGGAAGCGCTCGACAAGATGGCATCGTTGCGCGGCCTGCCCATCGAATGGCACTACATCGGTCCGATCCAGAGCAACAAGACCCGCGCCATCGCCGCGGGTTTCACATGGGTTCACTCCGTGGATCGGTTCAAGATCGCGCAGCGCCTGTCCGACGCTCGACCGCGCGCCCAGCCCGCGCTGAACGTCTGTATCCAGGTGAATGTCAGCGGAGAATCTTCGAAGAGCGGTGTCGCTCCGGGCGAAGCGCTCGCGCTCGCGCGGCAAGCGGCCTGTCTGCCGGGATTGCGCCTGCGCGGGCTGATGGCGATTCCTGAGCCGACGCAAGACATGCGCCTGCAACGCGTGCGCTTCGCCGAGTTGCGCCGTCTGAAGGAAAGCATCTGCGCGAGCGGCTTGGCGCTGGACACGCTTTCGATGGGAATGACCGAGGATCTCGAGGCGGCGATCCTGGAAGGCGCAACCCTTGTGCGCGTGGGGCGCGGTATTTTCGGCGAACGGCCGAAACGTGCCTGAGGGCTGCAGCGCTGCGCGCGACCCGCCTTGCCGTGCTTGCGCCGGAGCACCTATACTGCGGGCACTGTTCACCGCCCGTCGCGATGCCATCCAGACCGGATTGCGAATCCGATGACGGCCGGGCCGGGGTCGTTCGACCGGCCGTCGGCGCCGATCGCCCGGCAAGACCACGCCAGCGCGCACGCCCGTTGCGCAATGGAAACGGCCTCGACGCATGAAGATCCTCTTCATCGGCGGCGGCAACATGGCCAACGCGCTGATCGGCGGCTTGATCGAGCAGGGTTTCGCGACGCGCGACATCGAAGTCGCGGAAATCTCGGCACAGGCCCGCGCCCGGCTTTCCGAGCTGCATGGCGTGCGAACCGTCCCCAGCGTGCACGAAGCGGACCCGGCGCACGACGTGGTGGTTCTCGCCGTCAAGCCTCCGCAGATGGCGACGGTCTGCCGCGCACTGGGCGATAAGTTTCGTGATGCGCTCGTGGTCAGCATCGCCGCCGGCATTCGCACGGCCGATCTGTCGCGCTGGCTCGGCGGCCGGGACCGGCTGGTGCGCGCGATGCCCAATACGCCGGCATTGCTCCGGGCGGGTATCAGCGGCCTGTATGCATCGCCGGCGGTCGACGCGAAGGATCGCCGCGAGGCGCAGCGCATTCTCGGCGCCGTGGGTAGCGTCCTCTGGTTCGAACAAGAGCGGATGCTCGACGCGGTCACGGCCGTGTCCGGCAGTGGGCCGGCCTACGTGTTCTATTTCATCGAAGCGCTGGAACAGGCCGCGCTTGCCCTGGGCATCGAGGCGGCGGCTGCCCGCAAGCTGGCGATCGAAACCTTTCTGGGGGCGGCGAGGCTTGCAGCCCGGGGGGAAGATCCGCCGGCCGTGCTCCGAGAAAAAGTGACTTCCCGGGGCGGTACCACGGAGCGGGCGTTGAAGGTGCTCGAGGCCTCCGCGGTCAAGGACAGGATCATCGAGGCGGTGCGCGCGGCGGAGCAACGCGCGCGGGAACTGGGCGAGGAATTCGGGAGACTGTGAGGCGATGCGCGTTGCATGAACCAGGCGTTCATTTTTCTGCTCGAGACTTTCCTGGGGCTCTTCGCCTTGGCATTGCTGCTGCGATTCTATCTGCAGGCCGTGCGCGCCCCGGTCCGCAATCCCCTCGCGAACTTCATCGCGGCGCTGACCGACTTCGTCGTCTTGCCGGCGCGGCGCGTGATCCCCGGCCTGTGGGGGTACGATCTGTCGAGCCTGGTGCTTGCCTGGTCGGTGAAGTTCGTTCTGGCCGCTTTGGTGCTCTCGCTCAAGGGCTACGAATTCGGTCCCGCGATCGGAAGCGGCCTGATCGGGCTTGCACTGCTCGCGCTCGTCCATCTGGCGCGGCTGTTCGTCTACGTGCTGATGTTCGTCACCATCGTGCAGGCGGTATTGAGCTGGGTGAACCCGCACAGCCCGGCGATGCCCATCCTCTCGCCGATGACGCGCCCATTTCTGCGGATTTTCCAGCGCTGGATCCAGCCGGTCGGCGGCGTGGATCTGTCGCCGCTCTTCGTGCTCGTGCTCTGCCAGCTGGCCCTGATGTGGCCCCTCTCTACGCTGGAGAGCCTGTTCGCGCGAATGCTGTAGCGAGGCTGTGACCTGGTACCGGCATGACGCCTCCCGCAACGTGCTGATGCTGGCGCTGCACGTTCAGCCCAACGCCCGCCGCAGCCAGTTTGCCGGCCTGCACGGCGGGCGCCTCAAGGTGCGCCTCGCCGCACCTGCAATCGACGGCAAGGCTAATGCCCTGCTTGTTGATTTTCTTGCGGAAAGTTTCCAGTTGCCGGCCCGGAGGGTTATCATTAGCCAAGGCGGGCGGTCCCGGGCCAAAGTGGTGCAGATCGTGGATGCCGGACCGGAGCTGCTTGCCCGGATCAGCCATCTCGCCGACGATGACCACTGAACTCGAAAGCCAGGTCGCCCAATACCAGCAGTGGCGCGAAGAATTGCGCGGCTGCATCGAGGCCTACCAGACCTGGCTGGAAACCCATGGCCATGCCGACATCCAGAAGAGCCTGCGCGTCTACGATCTGGCCGAAAGCCTGCGCAACGATCGCATGGTGCTCGCGTTTCTCGCCGAGTTTTCGCGCGGCAAGACCGAGCTGATCAATGCGATGTTCTTTTCCGATTTCAAGCAGCGCCTGCTGCCCTCGGACGTGGGCCGCACGACGATGTGTCCGACGGAGATCTTCTACGATCCGGGCGACGAGCCCTACATCCGCCTGCTGCCCATCGAGTCGCGGCGCGGGGAGGAAAGCATTTCCGCGCTCAAGCACCGGCCGGTCGAATGGGTGAAGATCTCGCTCGATCTCGGCTCCGAGGAAGAGATGGCCAAGGCGATGGCGAGCCTGGCAGAGACGAAGTCGGTACCGGTGGAGGAGGCGGCGGCGCTGGGCTTGCTGGACCAGTCCGAATTCGTGACCACCACCGTCATGCTCAAGCAGGGCGGGCGCATCGACATCCCGTGCTGGCGGCACGCCATGATCAATTTCCCGCACCCGCTGCTGAAGAACGGCTTGGTGATCCTGGACACTCCGGGGCTGAACGCGCTGGGCACGGAGCCGGAACTCACCCTATCGATGATCCCGAACGCGCACGCCGTGGTGTTCCTGCTGGCGATGGACACGGGGGTCACCAAATCGGATCTGGACGTGTGGCAGAAGTACGTCAAGGACTATGTGACCCGGCGCATCGCGGTGCTCAACAAGATCGATCTCCTGTGGGACGACCTGAAGACCGATTCGGAGATCGAAGGCGGCATCCAGCGCCAGCTCGAGGAGACGGCGAGAATCCTGGATCTGCCCTCCGATCACGTGATCGCGCTCTCGGCGCAGAAGGCCCTGGTGGCGCGCATTCGCGGCGACGCGCTCCTGCTCAGGCGCAGCCGCATCGATCAGCTCGAAACCCTGCTCGCCGATGAGATCATCCCGTCCAAGCAGCTCATCCTGCGCACCGCGGTTTCGCGCGAGATCGGCGGCATGGTCGAGTCCTCGCTGCAGGCTGTCATCAACCAGCTCGAATCCACCCGTGTCGAGCTGCGCGAGATGTCCAAGCTCTCGGGCAAGAACCGCGATCTGGCGAAGGTCCTGCTGAGCAAATTCGAGCACGACCGCAACGAATACGTGCGCCACACCGAGAGCTTCAAGACGTCCTACACCGTCGTGCTCAAGCAGGGGCAGGCTCTGCTCGCCACGCTCGAAGAGGAACGGCTCAACGACATCCTCGCCCGGAGCGTGCAAGCGATGGAAGACAGCTGGACGACCGCCGGCCTCATGCGCAGCATGCAGGCGCTGTTCGACACGTTCTCGCGGCAGGCAGAGAAGATCCTGGCGTTCGCCTCGGAAACCCGCGATTTCGTCGACAACGTCTACGATCAGTTCCACCAGCAGTACGGGTTCAAGAAGCTCACGCCGCCGGCGCTCGACCTCGAGCGGCACATCCTGCGCATGCACTCGCTGCAGCAGAGCACGGAGCGCTTCTGCCGGGACCCTGTGAACGTGCTCGGACGCGAGAAGCGCTTCGTGATCCGGCGCTTCCACCGCGAGCTGGTGGGACAGGGCCTGCAGCTGTTCCGCGAGGTGCGCTGGGAGCTGGATGGCTGGCTGCGCGGTGCGCTCAATCCCCTGTCCACCCAGTTGAAGGACCACCAGAAGCTGCTCGAGCATCGGGTGGAAAGCCTGCGCAGGATCGCGGGCGACATCAACACGCTGCAGGAGCGCGTGCGCCACCTGGAGAAGCAGCAGCTCGCGCTCGGCAAGCAGCTCGAAGAGCTGACCCGCATCCGCGACGTGCTCAACGCCGAGCCGCCGACGGTAAGAGTCGCCAAGGTCGCATGAAAAACTGGGTGCGATAGTTCCCTCGTAATCGACATCGAGGTCGAAATCGAGCGATGCTCGCCCGCGTCTGCAAGGCATACGCGCGCGGCGGGACTTGCAGATGGCGGGTGACCACACGCGCTTTGCACTCGAATTTCTTGGTGGCCTTGGTGTCTGGGTGGCGATGTTTCCGTTCTAGACCAGGATGATGTCGTACTGCTCCTGGGTGTAGAGCGTTTCGACCTGAAGCGAGATCGGCTTGCCGATGAAGTCCTCGAGCATCGCCAGGCTTTGCGATTCCTCGTCGAGGAACATGTCGATGACCTTCTGCGAGGCGAGTATGCGGAACTCCCGGGCATCGAACTGCCGCGCCTCGCGCAGCAGCTCACGCAGGATCTCGTAGCAGATCGTCCGAGCCGTCTTGACTTCGCCGCGCCCGTGGCAGGTCGGACAGGGCTCGCACAGTACGTGTGCCAGGGACTCGCGCGTGCGCTTGCGCGTCATCTCGACCAGTCCGAGCTGGGTGAAGCCGTTGACCGTGACGCGGGTGCGGTCGAGCGCAAGCGCCTTCCTGAACTCCGTGAGCACCGAGTCACGGTGCACGTCGCTTTCCATGTCGATGAAGTCGACGATGATGATCCCGCCCAGGTTACGCAGCCGCAGCTGGCGCGCGATGACCTGTGCGGCCTCCAGGTTGGTCTTGAAGATCGTGTCGTCGAAGTTGCGGCCGCCCACGAACCCGCCGGTGTTGACGTCGATGGTGGTGAGCGCCTCGGTCTGGTCGATGATGAGGTAGCCGCCGGACTTCAGCGGCACGCGCCGCGCCAGCGCCCGCTCGATCTCCTCTTCCACGCCGTAGAGCTCGAACAGCGGCCGGTCCCCCGTGTAGTGCTGGATGCGGTCGGCAAACTGCAGCGTGTACTCCTTGGCGAAGTCCGTCATCTTCTGGAAGGTCTCGCGCGAATCCACCAGCACGCGCTCGCACTCGTGACTGACGAAGTCGCGCAGCACTCGCAGGCTCAGATTGAGGTCCTGGTAGAGCGGCGCCGGAGCCTGCGCGGTGCGCGCCGCCTCCTGGATGCCGGCCCAGAGCTTGCGCAGGTACTCGACGTCGGCCGCGAGCTCGATCTCGCTCGCGGTCTCGGCCATGGTGCGGATGATGAAGCCGCCGTCCTCGTGATCGTGCAGCAGGTGCTGCAGCCGCTCCTTGAGTAGCGCGCGCTCGGCTTCGTCCTCGATGCGCTGGGAGATGCCGATGTGGGATTCCTGCGGCAGATAAACCAGCAGCCGGCCGGCGATGCTGATCTGAGTCGACAGGCGCGCGCCCTTGGTGCCGATCGGGTCCTTGACGACCTGCACCAGCAGCTTCTGCCCTTCATGCAGGAGCTTCTCGATGGGTTTGGTCTCGCCGTGGTTCTGGCGGTGGCCCCACAGGTCCGCCACGTGCAGGAAGGCGGCGCGGTCCAGTCCGATCTGCACGAATGCCGACTGCATTCCCGGAAGCACGCGCGAGACCTGCCCGAGATAGATGTTGCCGACCAGGCCGCGGCTGGAGCTGCGTTCCACATGCAGCTCCTGGACCACGCCCTGCTGCATGACGGCCACGCGCGTCTCCTGCGGCGTGACGTTGACCAGGATCTCCTCGTTCACAACGTGCGATAGCCGAAGGCGGCCAGCAGACGCGCGGTCTCGAATACCGGCAAGCCCACCACACCCGTATAGCTGCCGGAGATGTGCTCGATGAACATGGCGGCCTTGCCCTGGATGCCGTAGGCGCCGGCCTTGTCGAAGGGCTCCCCGGTGGCCACGTAGCGCCGGATCTCGTCGTCGGACAGCGGCTTGAAGCGCACTTCGGTGGTGGATACCGCATCCTCGATCCGCTCGTTGAACTTCACCGCCACGGCCGAGTGCACGAAATGCGTCGCGCCGGAGAGCCGCTTGAGCATGGCGACCGCGTCCTCGCGGTCCCTGGGCTTGCCCAGCAGCTCGGTGCCCAGAGCCACCGTGGTGTCGGCCGCGAGCACCGGGTGGCGCATCAGGCGCCGCTGTTCGAGTCGTATCCAGCCCGCTTCCGCCTTCTCGCGGGCCACCCGCAGGGCGTAGTCGCGCGGCGCCTCGCCGGGAAGGGGGGTCTCGTCGAAATCCGCCGCGCGCCCCACGCCTTCGCGCAGCAGCAGCATTTCGAAGTTCACGCCCATCTGCTTGAGGAGTTCACGGCGCCGCGCGCTGCGCGAGGCAAGGTAGATGTGTCGTTCCAGGGAGGCCACGTTGTTCTGCTCTTGTTGGAATCCGCGCCGGCGGTCGCTAGTCCCGATGATAAGGATGATTGCGCAGCAGCGCAGCCGCACGATACAGCTGCTCGGCAAGCACGACGCGCACCAGCGCGTGCGGCAGCGTCATGGGCGAGAGGGAAAGAACGAGATCGGCCGCGCGCTTGATCTGCTCGTCGAGGCCATCGGGCCCGCCGATCAGGAAGCAGACGTCCCGCCCGCCTCGTATCCAGCCATCCAGCTGCCTCGCGAACTGGGCCGTGGTCAGCGCCTTGCCGCGTTCGTCCAAGGCTACTTTTACACTGCCCGTCGGCGCGGCGGCAAGGATGCGCGTCCTTTCCCCCGCCTGCACGCGCCCCCGCGCCGCAGCGCTCGCATCGCCGCGGCGGTCCGGTTTGATCTCGTGCAGCACCAGCGCTAGCTCCCGGGGCATGCGCCGCGCGTATTCGTCGTAGCCCATCGCCACCCAGGCAGGCGGCTTGTGGCCGACGGTGATGATGTGCAGTTTCAGAGGCTTTCAGCGCGCCACCCGACGACCGGGCGGGTGATAGGCCGGCGCTTTGCCGCCCCAGAGCTGCTCGAGATTGTAGTAGGCGCGCACCGGCGGCTGCATCACATGCACGATGACCTCGCCGAGGTCGACCAGAACCCACTCCGCAGCGCGCTCGCCTTCCACGCCGTGCACCGTTGCCCCGCCCGCCTTGAGCTTCTCCCGGACGTTGGCTGCCAGCGCCCGGGCCTGACGGGTCGACTCCGCGCTCGCCACGATCATGTAGTCGAACAGCGAGGTCATCTTTCGAACGTCCAGGACAACGATGTCCTTGGCCTTGATGTCTTCCAGCGCCTCGATGGCGGCGTCGCGGATCGATTCAGCGCGCATTGCGCTCCCGGTACAGGCCATGGCTTTCAATATAGGCAATGACCGCGTCGGGCATCAGGTAACGCAGGCTGCCGCGGCGCGCGATCAGCGCGCGCAGCCCGGTGGCCGAGACGTCCAGGCCGGTCAGCTCGTGGGTGAAGATCCGGCCCGCCGGCTCCAGTGGCAAGGTGTTCGGATCGGGCAGGTGGCGCTTCAGGTAGGCCGACTTGAGCGGACCGGGCAGGGAAGCGGCGAGCTGCTCGAGCGGGTAGCCAGGCCGGCGTGCCACCACCAGATGCGCCAAGTCGAAGATTTCGGCCCAGCGGTGCCAGGTCATGAACGCGACGAAGGCGTCCGCACCCATGAGCAGGCATAGCGGCCGCTCTCCGAGCTCGGCACGCATCTCGCTCAGGGTGTCGTAGGTGTAACTGGCGCCCTCGCGTTTGAGTTCCCGCGCGTCGAGGCGGAAGCGGGGATTGCCGTCGATGGCCAGCGCGACCATGGCGCGCCGGTGCTCCGCCGAGGCGCCCGGTGCGGCGCGATGTGGCGGGAGCGCGGCGGGCACGAAGCGCACTTCGGCGAAGCCGAATACGTCGGCCAGTTCCTCCGCCAGACGCAGGTGCGCGAAGTGGATGGGATCGAAGGTGCCGCCGAAGACTCCGATGGGGCCGCAAGACGCGTAGCCCGGGGTCGACAAGCCCGGGCTGTGCGCGGTCGGGAAGTGGTCCGCCACGCGGCGTCAATGCGCGCGCCGACGCGCGTGCCTTCCGCGTCCAAAGAGCACCTGGCGCCTCATAGGGTAAGGCGCCGGATATCGGACAGCACGGCCGCCAAGTAAGTGATGAAACGGGCGCCTTGCGCGCCGTCGATCACCCGGTGGTCATAGGACAGCGACAGGGGCAGCATCAGCCTCGGCCGGAACTCCGATCCGTTCCAGACCGGCTTCGCGACCGCGCGCGCCACGCCGAGGATCGCGACCTCGGGCGCGTTGATGATGGGCGTGAAGTGGCTGCCGCCGATGCCGCCGAGGCTGGAAATGGAGAACGTCCCGCCCTGCATGTCACCGGGCGAAAGCTTGCCGTCGCGCGCCTTGGCGCTCAGCTCGGCGAGCTCCTTAGCCAGCTGCAACACGCCTTTTTGATCCACGTCGCGGATGACCGGAACGACCAGGCCGCCCGGCGTGTCGACCGCCACACCGATGTGGTAGTAGCGCTTGATCACCAGCGCGTCGCCTTCCGGAGCGAGGGAGGCGTTGAACTCGGGGTGTTTTTTCAGAGCCGCCACAGCCGCTTTCATGATGAAGGCGAGCGGCGTGAGCCTCACGCCCTGTTTCTGCGCCTCGTCGGCCATCTCCTTGCGGAAAGCTTCCAAGTCGGTGATGTCGGCTTCCTCGTTCTGCGTGACGTGTGGGATGTGAACCCAGTTGCGGTGCAGGGCCGGGCCGGAAATCTTCTTGATGCGCGACAGCGCCTGCCTTTCCACCGGACCGAACTTGGCAAAATCCACTGCTGGCCAGGCCGGCAGCCCGACGAGCGCGAGTGCGCCGGCGGCGGCGGGCCCCGGTGCGCCGCTGACCATGCTCTTGACGAAGTTCTGAATGTCCTCGCGCAGGATGCGGCCCTTCGGCCCGGTTCCTTTCACCTTGGCGAGGTCCACCCCCAGCTCGCGCGCAAAGCGGCGCACGCCCGGGCTGGCATGCGCGACCGCGAACCCCCCTTCGTCGACCGCCGCGGATGCGCTCGGAGCCGGTGCCGCAGCAGCCGCGCTCGGCCGAGGTGCCGCGGCGGCCGCGGGTGCCACCACCGCGGGCGCAGCGGCGGG
>DATMAN010000069.1 GCA_035560005.1 Burkholderiales bacterium
GGGCCGACGCCCGCGAGGTGGTTCTGCACGGTCGCCGCGCAAAAGAGGGGTGCGGTGACGCCCTCGGCGCGCAGTCGCTCGTCAATCATCGCGAAATCGCGCGCCTCGAGCCTGAAGCGGTACACGCGCACGTCCTCGCCGTCCTCGAGCTGGAAGCGCACGTAGTCGTTGAGCGTCGGCCCGCGCCAGGCGGGGTCGCGCGAGCGCTCCGAGACGTAGCTCCCGGAGGGATCGCTCAGCCGCGCGCCGGCGAACATGCCGGCATGCGTGCCGCCGATCGCGTTATGGTTGATCACCACCACGACCTCGGTCGCTTCGGGTTCGGCGAGGCGCGGTTCCGGGGGCACACGGACCGGCCCCGCGCCTTCCTCTGGTGGGATACGCACGTTCGCGCACGCGCCGAGCAGGGCGAGCACCAGGCAGAACAGCCGCTTCATGGCCGGGGTCGCGCCCATTGTAGGCTCGGGCGCGCCCGGGCCGCTACGCGCTGCGCATGCGCGCCGCGCGCACGATCGCGATTGTCGCAAGCGGCGCGACAAGGCCGATCAGGGTCGCGGTGATGAACAGGGCCCCGAGCTCGCTGTAGTCGGCCGGCACCTTGATCGCGCCGGTGGCGGCGTCCTTCACCTCGCGCGTGACCGTGAAGATCCGGTTGAGGTATTTCGTGCCCAGTTGCGCGGCCGAGAGGGCGAGATTGGTGAAGGACGCCATCACCGCGAAGTAGGTGGCTTTCAGGTTCGGCGGTGCCGAGTTCGCGATCCAGGCGAGCATCGGCACCATCGCGATCTGGCCCAGCGGCGATTCGAGCGCGGTGTCCACCAGCGCGATGAAGCGCGCGTCCACCACCCCGCCCGTCCTCGCCGCGGTCCACTCGTGCAGCCCGTAATACATGCCGATCTGCGGCAGCGAGAGCACGGTGCCGACGAGGGTGAGAAAGCCGACCACGTAGTAGATCGAGCGCTCGGCGATGAAGCGGCGGAAGACAAAGAGGCCGACGAGCGTGAGACTGGAGCCGATCAGCGAGAGCTGGGCGAGGAACTGCTGATCGAAGCCGAGCACGTCAATCATCCACCAGCTCGCACCGGCCCCCGGACCCGGCGTGGCGCGAAACACCCAGACCACCGCCGCGGTGCCGACGAGCGTCGCGCGCGCCTCGGCATCCAGCTCGCGCACCAGCCGCCAGAGGAGAAAGAGCACGATCGCCATCGAGGCGCCGAAGACGATCTCTTCGGCGTATCCGATGCGCGCAAGGCCCAGGCCGACCGACACCGCGGTGAACGCCGCGCCACCGGCGAGCATCCACCAGTTGACCGGCGGCGGCGCCGGATCGTCGCCGTACTGAAGGGGATTGCGCCAGCGCAGCCAGCGCGCGAGCACGACGCCCGAGACCGACACCACCGGAATGGCGAGTGCCCATTCGTACACGCGCAGGTAGGCGGCGACCTTCTCGCGCTCGGGCAGCGCGTGCACGCCGGCCATCAGGTAAACGTTGGCGAGCGAGACGAGCACCAGTCCGCCGATGATCGCGACGCGCCCGAGCGTCTGCATGGTGATCTGCATCGCACGGCGCTCCGCGGGCGGGATCTCGCGGCCGTCGGCCTCGCGCCGCGGAACCGCCTCGACCGTCATCGCGTCGGCGACCACGTCCTGGATCATGTAGCCCACGGGCGCCATCAGCGCCGAGAGCACGTACCAGTGCTCGGCCGGCATCACCGCGCGCATCGCCGCCGGGTCGGCGAGTAGCCCGATCATGATGCCGATGCTCGCGGCGAGCAGCCCCGCGCCGAAGAAGACGAGCGCGTCCTTCCAGCGCCAGGCAAGGTCCACCAGGTGGCCGACCACCATCTTCACGGTGTAGGGCATCACCGCCCAGAAGCCGAGCGCGGCGAGGAACTCCGCCGACAGGTCGAGGTACTCCTTGATGAAGAACGTGCCGACGATGCCGGTGAGGCCCTGGATTCCGGCGGCGAAATACACCATCAGCGGCGGCAGGTACGAAAGCCGCAGCGAACGGAGGAGCGAGAGCGCGGTCATCGGCCGCAGTGTAGCGGGGCGGGCAGGGACCTACGCGAGCAGGCCGAGCCAGGCGGCGGCGATCGCGAGCGTCGCCGCCGTCACCGGCACCCCGGCGCGGGCGTGGCTGCGCCAGTCCACGCGGATGCCCTGTCGGGCGGCCGCCGCGATCACGATCATGTTGGCGATCGAGCCGACGATCAGGAGGTTGCCGGCGAAGGTGCTTACGAGCGCAAGCAGCGGGCCGGCGATCGGTCCGGTCGCCGCAGGAAGCAGCAGCATCACCGCCGGCACGTTGGACACGGCGTTCGAGAGCACCAGCGTGGCGAGGAAGAGCGGCGCCGGCTCGGCGAGCGGCACGCCCAGCTCGGCGAGGCGCGCGATCGCGGCCGCGGTGAGCCCGGTGCGCTCGAGCGCGTGGTTCACGACGAACAGGCCGATGAAGAGGATGAGCAGCTCCCAGTCCACCAGCCCCAGCATCTTGTTCGAGTGGAGCTTGCGGCTCATGAGGAGGAGCCCGGCGCCGGTGAGCGCCGCCACCTCGCGCGGCCAGTCGGTGAACAGAAACACCGCGAGCAGCGCGCCGGCCACGGCAAGGCCCTTTGCGCTCTGCCAGCGATCGAGCGCGTGCTCCTCTTCGCGCCGCTCGGGTGCGCCCGTTTCCGGGAGCGGTCTTCGCCATCGCCCGCGCGCCTGCCAGGCGATCACCGCCCATGTCGCCGCGAGGCCCGCGAGCACCGGCACGGCGGCGATGGCGAGGTAGGCACCGAAATCCACTCCCAGCACCTGCCCGATCAGCATGTTCTGCGGGTTGCCGATGAGGGTCGCGGCCGAACCGACGTTCGCGGCGCAGGCGAGGCCGAGCAGATAGGGCACCGGATCGAGGCCGCGCCGCCGGCAGCCCTCGATGAGCACCGGCGCGACCGCAAGGCAGACGACGTCGTTGCTGAACACCGCCGAGAGCGCTGCGGCGACACCGATCACCGCGGCAAGCAGCGCTGCCGGCGCGAGCGGCAGCGCGGCGATGCGCCGCGTCACCCAGCCGTAGAAGCCGCCGAGGCGCATCTGCGCCGAGATCACCATGAAGGAGAAAAGCAGGAGCAGCGTCGGCAGGTGGATCGAGCGCGCCGCTTCCTCGGGCGTGAGAACGCCGAACGCGACAATCGCGATCGCGCCCAGAAGCGCGACGCCGGTGCGGTCAAGCTGCAAGAACGGCAGCCCGCCGAGAAACATCCCGCAATAGACGAGGGCGAAGATCGCGACGACGGTCGCGGCGAGCGGCTCGGGCACGGCGGCGGATTCTACGGCGCGCCTGCGCCGGCGCGGGCCGCGGCATAGAATCGGGCATGGCTCAGCCACGCTCGGCCGGCGCCGTGATCTTTCGCCGCACGCCGCAGGGCGTGCGCCTGCTCTTGCTGCGTGCCTACCGCAACTGGGACTTTCCGAAGGGAGAGATCGAACCCGGAGAGACGCCGCTTGCTGCCGCGAAGCGCGAGTGCGCCGAGGAAACCGGCCTCACCGACCTCGATTTCCGGTTCGGCGAGGCGCACCAGGACACGCTGCCTTACGCCGGCGGCAAGGTCGCACGCTACTTTCTTGCCGAGACCGCGACCGAGCGCGTGACGCTGCCCGTCTCGCCGGAGCTTGGCCGCCCGGAGCATCATGAGTGGCGCTGGGTAAGCTTCGACGAGGCGGAGGACCTGCTGCCGCCGCGGCTTGCGATCGTGCTCGACTGGGCGCGCGCGAGGATCGGCTGAGCACCGGCATGCCGGACGGGCGGGTGCGGCCGTACCCGCGTCACCCGACTGATGCCGTGAAGTACTTCTGTGCGTGACGAATGCAGGTCTGGGTGAACGCGTCTGAGGCCGGCGATGGCGACTCTCCCGCGCGCGCCACGAGACAGATGTCGCGGCGGATTTCCGGCGCGGTGATCCGACGATGAACCACGGGTCCGAGCTTTACCTGCCGCATCAGCGAGTACGGCAACACCCCCACGCCGAGGCCGTTCGCAACCAACCCCACCATCGTGTGCGGATATTCGACCTCGAATGCCGGGCGAAGCACTGCGTTCTCGCGCGCATACGCTGCCTCGACTAGATGGCGCACGCTGCTCGTCCTCCTGAAGGCGATGTGCGCGAACGGGACGATTTGCCGCCATGTCACCCTGCGCAGGCGCGTCAGCGGGTGATCGGTTCGGCACAGCAGCACGAGGTCGTCGTGAAAGAGCGTGCGGTGGGCGAGGGTCGGGTCATCGCGCTTTTCCGGCGCAAGCGCGAGATCCGCCTTGCGGCTACGCAGCATGTCAATGGCAACGTCCGAGAGCGTATCGTGGAGTTGAAGCGCGATGCCGGGGTGGGTTCGCTGGAAGCTGGCAACCACGTCCGGCAGAAAACCTGCCGCTATCGACGGCGAGGCGGCCACCGTGAGCTGGCCGCGCGTTCCGCCGAGATAGTCACGCACACCCGCTAGACCGGATTCGAGACGTCGCAGCAGGTCCTCGGCCACTGCGAGCAACTCGGCTCCGGCCGGCGTGAGCGACACGTTGCGCGTGTTGCGGTCGAAAACGCGCGCTCCCACTGCCTCCTCGAGTTTTCGGACCGCGGAGCTCAGCGCGGGTTGCGAGAGATGGATCGCTTTCGCAGCCTCGCTGAAGCTCAGCATGCGGGCGACCGTGACGAGGATTTCTAGCTGCCGCACCGTTACATTTATCGTCATGAGCGATAAGTTTATCCGACAAAACAATTAGACAGATAAAACCGCGCCGACTAACGTCGCACGCACGCATTGTTGAATGTCCGGTTCCCGGCCGGGGAGAAAACCATGGTCGCGGTTTCGAAATCAGCGGTTGGCAGGTTTGTCATTACGCCAAGCGGCAGGGCGCTCGGCGCAGACGTCGCGGGCGTAGACCTGCGTCGGCCGCTGGCGCCGGGCGAGGTCGAGGCAATTCGCCATGCTTGGGCAGAGCACCTCGTACTTCGCTTCCGAGGTCAACGGCGCCTGACCCTCGAGCAGCTGGCTGCTTTTTCCCGGAACTTCGGAGAACTGGACCGCGCGCCGATCAGGAGCGATCCCCGTGGCCAGGTTTCCCCGGACGAGCATCCGGAGATTACGGTGATCTCCAATGTCATTGTGGACGGCAGGCCGATTGGCGGGTTGGGCGCGTACGAAGCGGTCTGGCACGCCGATATGACCTACAACCCCCGGCCGCCGAAAGGAAGCGCGCTCTACGCGGTCGAGATTCCTCCGACCGGGGGAAATACGCATTTCGCCAACATGTACCTTGCATACGAAACGTTGCCGCCGGACCTCAAGCACCGCGCCGAGACGCTGAAGTGCGTCCACGATGCGAGCCGTAACAGTGCGGGCGAGCTGCGCATCGGATTCACGGACGTGTCCGACCCCAGTAAAACCGTGGGGGCAGTACATCCGGTCGTGCGCACGCATCCGGAAACCGGCAGAAAGTGTCTGTTTCTCGGGCGGCGCCGCAACGCATACCTCGTGGGCCTGCCGCTGGAAGAGAGCGAGGCGCTTCTCGATGCCCTGTGGGCCTACGCGGTCAGGCCTGAACTCGTATGGGAGCAGGTCTGGCAAGTGGACGATATCGTCCTCTGGGACAACCGCTGCACTATGCACCGTCGCGATTCGTTCGACCCTGGGAGCCGCAGGCTCCTGTATCGCACGCAGATCGTTGGCGAGGAAGTTACCTGAGCGGCAGGTCTGCGTGGATTGCGCGCCGCACAACTGTGCCGGGGACCGTCTGATCGTCGAGCTTGTGCGGGTTCGGCGGGTGGAATTCGCTCTCGTTACTCCCTATCGGTTGTCCTCGGGAGATCTTGTTGCATTTGATCCGATCGTGGTCGAGGCGATCGACGCTGACGGCCGCGAAGGTTGGGGCGAAGCGCTGATTGTGCCGGGCTACGCGCCTGAATCCGCGGAGCACGCTTGGGAGATGTGCTGCGGTCTGAGCGAGCGCATCGCCGGCCTCGGCACGGCTGCGGCGCGGCGCTTGGTTACCGAGCGCCGCGACGCAAGCGCCGGCGCTTCGAGCGCGCTGCTCGCCGCACTCGAGATGATGGTCGGCCACCCGATGCTAACAGTCGAGCGCGAGTGCCGCGTGCCGCTGGTCGCGCCGTGTCAGGCTCACGACCCGGCCGAGATCGCTGACGAAGTGGAGCGCCTGATTACCACGGGCTTCCGGACTCTCAAGGTCAAGGTGGGCTACGACTGGCGCGAGGATCTGCGGCGCGTCTCCCGCATTCAGGAGGCGACGGCGGGACGCGCGATGCTGCGCCTCGATGCCAACCGCGGATTCAGCGAGTCTGATGCGACCGCATTTGCATCTCGCCTCGATCCGCGCGGAATCGAACTGTTCGAGCAGCCGTGCGCTGCCCACGACTGGGCCGCGAACGGCGCCGTCGCATCCGCTTCTGCGGTTCCCGTAATGCTCGATGAGTCCATCTATGGAATCGCCGACATCGAACGCGCGGCGCAGCTTCCGGGGGTGGCCTACGTCAAGCTGAAGCTGAAAAAGATGGGCGGCGTGGAGATGCTGGTGCGGGCGTTGCGGCGCAGCGCTGAACTGGGCCTCGACGCGGTGCTGGGCGACGGTGTTTCGACTGAGATCGGCTGCTGGATGGAAGCCACTGTCGGTGCGCGCATGGTGCGTAACGCCGGAGAAATGAACGGTTTTCTGAAGGTGCATCAGCGTTTGTTTACGAATCCGCTCGAGTTCAAGGAAGGAGCGATCGTCCTGCGGCCACACTACTGGCCGCAAGTTGACCGCGAGGCGCTCGCTGCGCACACGCGCGCAGTGCGCGAATTCGGCGCACGGATGAAGGTCGCCTTGCCGCAAGATCGCTCCGCGCGCGCATGATCATCCAGGAGGAGAGCGCATGAACAGACTCGTTCGTGTTTTGCTAATGCTGGTACTGGTCTCGGGTGCAGCGATTGCCCTGGCACAGGCGCCGGTTCGAATCATCCACGGTTCGAACGCCGGCGCACCACAGGATGTCATGCTGCGAATTCTCGCGGAGGAGATGCAGAAGGCGCTCGGGCAGCCGGTGATCGTGGAGCCCCGGCCCGGGGCCGAGGGTCAGATCGCGATGACCGCGCTCAAGCAGGCGCCAGCCGACGGAAACACGATCTTTTCCGACGGTACGGGGATCACCTCGATTCTCCAGATGCCGGACGCGCTGCACAAGTGGACCGACTTCGAGCCGCTTTACCGTCTGCAGCTCGATCCGTTCGCGCTCTACGTGCAGCGGGGCAAGTATGCCGACCTGAAGAGCTTTCTCTCCGACATGCGCATCAGGGCGGCGGACGTGCGTGTTGGTGGCTACGCCGTGAATGGGCCGTTCCGCATTACGCTCATGATGATCGCGCGTCAGGTGAAGGGGGATTTCACCTGGATTCCTTTCGATAGCGGCGCGCGCGCGATCACGGCGGTCATGGGCGGGCACATGGAGGGAGCACTAAGCAACATCAGCGTCTACTCCAGCTTCAGGGAAAAGACCGCGGTGCTCGCGCATACGGCGGAAAAGCGCCTGGCGCAGTTTCCGGACGTACCGACCTTCAAGGAGCTGGGTATTGACATCGTCCGCTACCACTGGCGCGGAATGTTCGTAAAGCGAGGCACGCCGGAGCCGGTCATCAACCGCCTGTTCGAGGGTGTTGGCCGCGCAGTGAGATCGGATCGTTTCCAGAATTACTTGCGCGATACCGCTACCCTGGAGGGGACGATGTCGCGCGCCGACTACGCGAAAATGCTGGAGGAGCAGGCGAAGGCTGACGAGCAGATGCTGCGCGCGTCGGGCGCGATCAAGTAGGCGTGACGATGGCCGTGGCAGCCCGACCGAAGCTGATTGACTTTCGAGGGCGTCCTCCGACGCTTGAATTCAACAGCTACTTCATTCAGGAGAGTACGGTCGCGGTGAATTACCGGGTGGGCGCGAGGTACGTGTCCCCCGCTTACCTCACCGGCTCCCTCGACCTCTACTTCAAGGAGATGGAAGCGGCCAACATCGTCGCCACCGTCGCCCTGGGCCGGAATGCCAGGGCGCTCAACCCGAAGCAGAACGGATTCATCCCGAACGACCATATCCGCGACCTCATGCGCGCCTACCCGGGCAAGGTCATTGGCTGCGCAGGGATTGATCTCGCCGGCGTCGTCCACGACGCGATCGCTGAAACCGAACGGTGCGTAAAGCTCGGCTTCAAAGCAATCCACATCGAGCCCGCGCGCTCGCTCGATGCGATGCCAAACGATCCGCGCATCTTCCCGCTTTACGAGCGCTGCATCGAACTCGATATCCCAGTAGTGCTGATGACCGGGCCTCTGGCGGGCCCCACGATCGAGTACACGAACCCGGTCTATCTTGACGACCTGGCGCGCCGTTTCCCGAAGCTCAGGCTCGTCGCCGGGCACGGCTGCTGGCCATGGGTCACGCAGGTCCTTGGTGTCGCGTTCAAGCATCGCAACATCTGGATCTGCCCGGATGTCTACATGTTCATGCCCGGGGCGGACGAGTATGTTCGTGCGGCGAGCACATACTTGCAGGACCGGTTCCTCTTCGGCACCGCTTATCCCTATCGGCCGCTTGAGCAGACCGCCGAAGAGTTCCTCGCCTTGCCGATCAGCCCGCAGGCCATGCAGAGAATCGTGTACTCGAACGCTGTCGAGCTACTGAAGCTGGACTGAGGGCTACTTCGCCAGCACCTTCATCGCCTGCTCGATGCCGGCGATGGTGGTCGGATACATGCGGCCCTTCATCAGCTCGCGGATGATGCCGATGGACTGGCGGTAGCCCCAGATCTCCTCCGGCTCCGGGTTGAGCCAGACGCACTTCGGATAGACCTCGGTGACGCGCTTCACC
>DATMAN010000070.1 GCA_035560005.1 Burkholderiales bacterium
GCAGATCGCGGAGACGGAGAAGTTCGACCTGATCCTGCAGGAAGCTGTCTACCGCAGCCCGCGCATCGACATCACCGACAAGGTCATCAAGGCGCTGGCCGACAAGTAACGGCCGCAAAGCCGGTGGCACGAACCGAGTGGGCTGCAAGCGGCGGCGCGGGAACTCTGGATGAACGCGGGCGCGCGCAACAGTTACTCGCTCTCCGAGCTGGTTGAACGTTTCGGCGGGGAGATCATCGGCGATCCGTCGGTGCGCGTGCACCAGGTGGCGCCGCTGGAGGCCGCCACCGACGGGCATCTGGCCTTCCTGTCCAACCTGCGCTATCAGCGCCAACTCGCAACCACCCGGGCCTCCGCCGTGATCGTCAACGAGGAAGCACGCGAGGCCACGCAGCTTCCGCGGATCGTCTGCGCCAACCCGTATGCCTACTACGCACGGGTGTGCGCCCTGCTCAACCCGCGCAGCAAGCCCGCGCCCGGCATCGACCCGCGCGCGGTCGTGGACGCGCGCGCAAAGGTGGCTCCGAGTGCGTACGTGGGCCCGTGCGCGGTCATCGAAGCCGATGCCACGCTTGGCGACGGGGTCGAGGTCCACGCGGGCTGTTTTGTCGGGCGGGGCGCGATGGTGGGCGCCGAAAGCGTGCTGGCGGCGGGCGTGACGGTATATCACGGCTGCGTGATCGGCGCGCGTGCGATGGTGCATTCGGGCGCGGTGATCGGGGCGGACGGCTTCGGCATGGCGATGGATGCCGGCCGATGGATCAAGATCCCGCAGATCGGCAGGGTGGTCATCGGGGATGACGTGGAGATCGGGGCCAACACGACCATCGATCGCGGCGCAATGGCCGACACGGTGATCGAGGACGACGTCAAGCTCGACAACCAGATCCAGATCGGCCACAACTGCCGCATCGGCGCGCACACCGCAATCGCCGGTTGCGTGGGCATCGCCGGCAGCACGCGCATCGGGCGCTACTGCCGCATCGGCGGCAGCGCGATGATCGGCGGCCACCTCGAGATCGCCGATCACGTGGAGATCTCGGGCGGCACCACGATCGCGAAGTCGATCCTGTCGCCCGGAACCTATACCTCGGTGTTTCCGGTGAGTCCGCACGAGGAGTGGCTGAAGAATGCATCCGTGCTGCGTCACCTGCGCGATCTGCGCGACCGGGTACGGCTGCTCGAAGAACGACTCAGGGAGATGGAGAAAAAATGAGCGTGGGCCCCATGGAGATCCAGGAGATCATGCGGCACCTGCCGCATCGATATCCTTTTTTGCTGATCGATCGCGTGGTTTCCTGCGATCCCGGTAGGGAGATCGTGGCGTTGAAGAACGTGACGATCAACGAACCGTTCTTCGCCGGCCACTTTCCGCACTACGCCGTCATGCCCGGCGTGCTCATCGTCGAGGCGATGGCGCAGGCTTCCGCCATCCTGGCCTTCAAATCGTTCGACCTCAAGAGCGACGCCAACAGCGTCTACTACTTCGTGGGCATCGACGAGGCGCGCTTCAAGAAACCGGTGGTGCCCGGCGACCAGCTCACGATCCGGGCTCAGGTGGTCCGCAACCTGCGCGGGATCTGGAAATTCACGGCGCAGGCCCTGGTCGGCGAAGTGCTGGTGTCCGAAGCGCAGCTGATGTGTACCATGAAGGGCCTATGATCCATCCGACCGCGATCCTCCATCCCGCGGCCGTGCTGGGCCCGGGGGTGGAGATCGGGCCGTACTCCATCATCGGCGAGCATGTCCAGATCGGGGAGGGCACCCGGATCGGGGCGCACGTAGTGATTTCCGGGCACACGCGGATCGGCCGCCGCAACCGGATTTTCCATCACGTCTCGCTCGGAGAAGCCCCCCAGGACAAGAAATACGCCGGCGAGCCCACGCGCCTCGAGATCGGCGACGACAACGTCATCCGCGAGTTCTGCACCTTCAACACCGGCACGGCGCAGGATCTGGGCTGCACCCGGGTCGGCAACGGCAACTGGATCATGTCCTACGTCCATGTCGCCCACGACTGCGTGGTGGGCGACCACACCGTTTTCGCCAACTGCACCCAGCTGGCCGGCCACGTCGAGGTCGAGGACTATGCGATCCTGGGCGGGTTCACCGGCGTGCACCAGTTCTGCCGCATCGGCGCACACGCCATCACCGGGGTCGGTTCGGTCGTGCTGGCGGACGTACCCCCTTTCGTGACAGCCATGGGCAATACGGCGCAGCCGCACGGGATCAACACCGAAGGGTTGCGCCGCCGCGGGTTCTCGAGCGACACCATCGCGCGCCTGCGCAAGGCGTACAAGACGCTTTACAGGTCCGGCTTGACCCTGGAAGAAGCCCGTCAGGCGCTGGCGCTCCAGGCGGTAGAGTGCACCGAAGTCCGGCAGCTGCTGGAATTCCTCTCCAAGTCCAGACGCAGCATCATCCGGTGAAAACGGCACACGCGATGTCCGGCCGGGTTCGTATTGCGATGGTCGCCGGGGAAGCCTCGGGTGATCTGCTGGGCGCTCACCTGCTGCGGGCGTTGAAGGAGCGGCTGCCGGCTTGCGAAGCTTTCGGCATCGGCGGCCCGAAGATGCAGTCGCAGGGATTCGAGAGCTGGTATGCGATGGAGCGGTTGGCGGTGCGCGGGTACGTGGAAGTCCTCCGCAGCCTGCCTGGCCTGCTGCGGTTGCGGCGCGAACTCGGTACGCGCCTGCTGTCCGATCCGCCGGATCTGTTCATCGGGGTCGATGCGCCCGATTTCAATCTCGACCTCGAGTTGCGCCTGCGCGGCCGCGGCGTGCGCACGGTGCAGTACGTGAGTCCCTCGATCTGGGCCTGGCGCGCAGAACGCGTTCACAAGATCAAGCGCGCCGCGCAGCTGGTACTCGCGCTGTTTCCGCACGAGGTTCCCGTCTACGAAAAGGCGGGCGTGCCGGTTGCCTACGTCGGACATCCGCTGGCGGACGAGTTTCCGGACGCGCCGGACCGCGAGGGCGCGCGCGAGCAGTTGCGACTGAGGCCCGAGGCCAGCGTCGTCGCGCTGCTGCCCGGCAGCCGGCGAAGCGAGGTTCGGGAGATCGGGAAGCTGATGCTGGCCAGCGCCAAGCTGCTGCATCGGCAGCTCAAGGAGGTACATTTCCTGGTGCCGCTGGTCAGCCGCGAGACGCGGCTGATCTTCGAGGACATCCTGTACCGTGAGCATGGGGAGGAGCTGCCGTTGACGATTCTCTACGGCCACGCGCACGAAGCGATGACGGCGGCCGATGTGGTGTTGGTGGCCTCCGGTACCGCCACGCTGGAAGCCGCCTTGCTCAAACGGCCGATGGTCATCACCTATCGCATGCCGGCCGCATCAGCCTGGATCATGCGGCGCAAGGCTTACTTGCCTTACGTGGGTCTGCCCAACATCCTGGCGGGAGAGTTCGTGGTGCCGGAGATCCTGCAGGAAGATGCGACAGCGGAAAACCTGGCGCAGGCGCTGCTCAACCTGCTGGGCGACAAGATCGTGCGCAGCCGCCTGGAGCAGCGCTTCGCCGCGGTTCACCGTCAGCTCCGGCGGAATGCGGCGGCACGAGCGGCGGAGGCGGTGGTTGCATTGCTGGAGCCGGTTGCGCCGCCGGCTGAGGGCGAGGCCCGGCGCTCGTGCCGGGTGCACGCATGAGCGTGCGCGGGCAGGTATGCGGGGTGGACGAGGCCGGGCGAGGCCCGCTCGCCGGCCCGGTGTTCGCTGCGTGCGTGGTGCTCGACCCCGAGCGTCCGATCGACGGTCTGGCGGATTCCAAGACGCTGTCCCCGGCACGGCGCGAAGAGCTTGCGCTGCAGATCCGGCAGCGCTGTCTGGCCTGGGCGGTGGCGCAGGCCTCGGTCGAGGAAATCGACTCGCTGAACATCCTGCGCGCGAGCCTGCTGGCGATGCAACGGGCAGTCGAACGACTCGGCATCGAGCCCGGCCAAGTCCTGGTCGACGGAGCGCACTGCCCCGCGGTCCGGTTTCCGGTCCGTGCGATCGTGGACGGCGATGCCTTCATCCCCGAGATTTCGGCCGCGTCGATCCTGGCGAAGACGGCGCGTGACGCCTGCATGCGCAAGCTTCACCGTTGCTACCCGAACTACGGCTTCGACCGGAACAAGGGCTATCCGACGCCGGAGCATCTGGCGGCGCTGCGCCGCCTGGGTGTCTCGCCGGTCCACCGGCGCAGCTTCGCCCCGGTTCGCGCGCTGTGTCCGCCGCTCGATTGATCCGGCCCCCACAGAGGCCAGAGAGCCTCAGTACACGTGGCGCTGCAGGTTGGCCTGCTGCATGATCACGGTGGACAGCTCCTCGATCGAACGGGTGGTGGTGTCCAGGATGGGGATGTTCTCCTGCCGCATGAGCGTTTCCGCGGCGCGCACCTCGAACTGACAGTTGTCCAGCGTCGCATAGGTCGATCCCGGTCGGCGTTCGGCGCGGATGCGCTGCAGCCGTTCGGGCTGGATGGTCAGGCCGAACAGCTTGCCGCGGTATCGACCGACCGCTTCGGGCAGCTTCATCGCCGCGAAATCCTCCGGGATCAGCGGGTAGTTGGCGGCGCGAATCCCGAACTGGAGCGCGAGATAGAGACAGGTCGGCGTCTTTCCGCTGCGCGACACGCCGATCAGGATCACGTCGGCCTTGTGCAGCTCCTTGGTGGACTGGCCGTCGTCGTGAGCCAGTGCGAAGTTCACCGCTTCGATGCGCTCGTAGTACTCGTTGCTCTTCACGCTGTGCGAACGCCCCACGGTATGCGAGGACTTTACCCCCAGTTCCTTCTCCATCGGAGCGATAAAGACCTGGAAGCAGTCGAGATAGAGCGCGTTGGCCTCCTGGACGATCGACGATAAGGCCGGATCGACCAGGGTGCTGAACACCAGCGGCCGTCGCCCGTCCTTCTGCGCGGCGCGGTTGATCTGGCGCACCGCCTCGGCCGCCTTGTCCGGGGCATCGACGAACGGCAGCGTAATCTGAGTGAACGACACGTCGTCGAACTGGGTGAGCAGCGAATGGCCGAGCATCTCGGCGGTGATTCCGGTACGGTCGGAGACGAAGAAGGCGGTGCGCTTTTCCGGCATGGGTTTACTGTCCTGCAGAATGGACTATCGGCCGGTAGAATAACTTTTTTCGAACCACTCGACGGTAGAACGCACAATGGCAGCCGAACCGTACGTCATCCCGTTTGAACACCTGCGCATGAGCGACGTGGAGCGGGTCGGCGGCAAGAACGCCTCGCTCGGCGAAATGATCAGCCAGCTCGGCGCAGCCGGCGTGCGGGTGCCCGGCGGATTCGCCACGACGGCGGCGGCCTATCGCGATTTCCTGCGGGCCAACGGCCTCGTGCAGCGGATCAACGACGCGCTCGCCGGGCTGAACGTCGACGATGTCGCGGCGCTGGCTCGCACCGGGGGGATGATCAGGCAGTGGGTGCTGGACGCGCCGTTTGCGCCGCGGCTGCTGCAGGAGATCGGGACCGCCTACGAATCGCTGGTGCAGCGCGAAGGGCACGAGGTCGCGTTTGCGGTGCGGTCATCGGCCACGGCAGAGGATCTGCCCGATGCGTCCTTCGCCGGACAACAGGAGACCTTCCTGAACATCCGCGGGCTGGACAACGTCCTGTCTGCAATCAAGCACGTATTCGCCTCGCTGTACAACGATCGGGCGATCTCGTACCGCGTCCACAAGGGCTTCGACCATTCCTTGGTCGCGCTCTCGGCAGGCGTGCAGCGCATGGTGCGATCCGATCTGGGAGCCAGCGGCGTGCTGTTCACGCTGGATACCGAATCGGGCTTCGACCAGGTCGTGTTCATCACCTCCGCCTACGGGCTGGGAGAGACCGTGGTCCAGGGGCAAGTGAACCCGGACGAGTTCTACGTCTACAAACCGGCGCTGGAGGCGGGGCGCCCGGCGATCCTGCGCCGGGCGCTCGGCACCAAGGCGATGCGCATGATCTTCAGCGACGAGCACAGCGCCGGCCGCTCGACGCGCATCGTGGAAGTGGCGCAGGCAGAACGCGCGCGTTTTTCGATCACCGATGCCGAAGTCGAGGAGCTGGCCCGTTATGGGCTCGCCATCGAAAAGCACTACGGGCGCCCGATGGACATCGAATGGGGGCGGGACGGCGAAGACGGCAAGCTCTACATCCTGCAGGCGCGGCCGGAGACGGTAAAGGCCATGGAAGGGGGCGAAACCCAGGAGCGCTACCGGCTGAAAAAGCGCGGACAGGTTCTCGCTTCCGGACGGGCGATCGGCTCCAGGATCGGCACCGGCACGGTGCGACTGGTCAAGAACGCAGGGGAGATGCACCGCGTCCAGCCGGGCGACGTGCTGGTCACCGACATGACCGATCCCGATTGGGAGCCGGTCATGAAGAAGGCTTCGGCCATCGTTACCAATCGCGGCGGGCGTACCTGTCATGCCGCCATCATCGCGCGCGAGCTGGGCATCCCGGCCGTGGTCGGGTGCGGCGACGCGACCCGGACGCTGAAGGAGGGCGCCCACGTCACCGTGTCCTGCGCCGAAGGCGACACCGGCTACGTCTACCAAGGCATCCTCGACGTCGAAGTGCTGCGGATCCAGCTGGACCAGTTGCCGGCAATCCCGGTGAAGATCGCCATGAACCTCGGCAATC